>JBQGCR010000130.1:0-1823 GCA_052038585.1 Kineosporiaceae bacterium | reverse complement strand
GGGCACCGACGAGCTGACGACCGCCGCGGAGCTGGGTCGCTGGGTTCACGCGCACGGCCTGGCGCAGCGCGTCCCCCGAGCCGGCGCCGCCGACCTCGCCCTGGCGCTGCGCTTGCGGGCGGCGCTCCACGCCGCGTTCGTAGGCCACCACGACGGGCGGACCGGGGGAGACCTCGACGCGGCGGCCGCCGAGCTCCCCCTGCGCCTCGTCCTCGGTCCGGACGGGCCCCGGCTCGACCCCGTCGCGACCGGGGTCCGTGGCGCGCTGACGCACGTCCTCGTCGCCGTGGCCGCGGCCACCGCCGACGGCACGTGGGCGCGGCTGAAGATCTGCGCCTCGAGCGAGTGCCGGTGGGCCTACTTCGACAGCAGCAAGAACCGCTCGCGCGCCTGGTGCGAGTGGGGCTGCGGCAACCGCATCAAGACCCGCCGCTACCGGGCCCGCCGGGCCGGGACCGTCGAGCCGCACCCGCAGCCGGCCGGGTGACGAGGTGTCGGACGCCGCGGAACGGGAACAGTCACGAGCGGTGACCTGACCGCGGCATGCCGGTGCGCCGGCCGCGGCCGGTCACGACGTGGCACACCGCTGGACGCGAGCCCCGCCGTCCGGACCCCGAGGTGAGAAGGCCGCCGTTGGACATGCACCGCCTCGTCGCCGGGGTCGCCGCCCTCGCCCGGGCGGCCGTGGCCGGCCACCCGCCGGACGACTTCCTCGCGGCCCTGTGCACGGTGGCGGCCACCGAGCTGGCCGTGGACGCGGCCGGGGTCGTGTCCGCCTCGGGCTCGCAGCTGACGTTCGTCCACGCGAGCACGCCGGTGGCCGCCGAGCTCGAGGAGGTGCAGGCCGCCCTCCAGGCGGGGCCGTGCGCCGAGGCGATGGACGAGCGCAGCCCGCTCTGGCTCGAGGACGTCGTCACGCAGGGCCGCTGGCCCCGGTACCAGGAGCGGGCGCAGGCCCTCGGGATCCACGCCGTCGCGGCGGTTCCGCTGCTGGCCGGCGGCGGACTCTGGGGCGCGCTCAACCTCTACCGCCGCGACAGCGAGGCGTGGCGCCCCGGCCAGCGCGAGGCCGCGCAGTTGCTCGCCGACGTCGCCGCCTCGTACCTGCTCATGACCGCCGAGCACCAGCGGGCCGTCCAGGCCCAGGAGGCCCTGGCGCACCAGGCGCTGCACGACCACCTCACCGGCCTGCCCAACCGCACCCTGCTCTTCGACCGCCTGCGGCACGCGCTGTCCACCGCGTCGCGGACCGGCGCCGCCGTCGCCGTGCTCTTCCTCGACCTCGACCTGTTCAAGGACGTCAACGACGTCCACGGGCACCGCGCGGGGGACGCCGTGCTCGTCGAGGTCGCCCGCCGCCTGAGCACCGTGCTGCGCGCCGGGGACACGGTGGCCCGGCTCGCCGGGGACGAGTTCGTCGTCGTCTGCGAGGGCCTGCCGGGCGAGGACAGCGCGGGCCTGCGGGGTCGGGTCGAGCTGCTGCGCACCCGCGTCGCGGTCGCCCTGGCCGCCCCCGTGGTCGTCGGCGACGTCCGGCTCACCGTGAGCGGCAGCATCGGGACCGCCGTGTCGGACGGGCGGACGACGGCGGACGCGCTCCTCGCCAGCGCCGACACGGCGATGTACGCGGCGAAGGTGGACAACCGGGCGGCCGTCCACGGCCTGCGGCCGCGGCCGCCGGCCCTCGTGGACCGGCAGACCGGCGCCCGCGACGTCGCCCAGGCGCGGCGGCCCCGCGCCCACACCGGGCCCCACCAGCCGCTCGTCGGGGCGGGGACGGGCCGGCGCGACTCGGTGGGGGCGCTGCGGCGCTGGCCCCGGCC
>JBQGCR010000129.1:0-2076 GCA_052038585.1 Kineosporiaceae bacterium | reverse complement strand
CGGGCGGCCTCGCCCCCGGCGTCCGCGTGGGGCTCGGCGGCGCGCCGACCGCGCCGGGTGCGCCCGGTCGGTTCGCCGTCGGCGGGAGAGTCGCTCACCCTCAGACCTCGAGGAGCTCGGACTCCTTGTGGCGCAGCAGCTCGTCGATGACGTCGACGTGCCGCTTCGTCACGGACTCGAGCTCCTTCTCCGCCCGCTGCACCTCGTCCTCGCCGGCCTCGCCGTCCTTGACGATCCGGTCGAGCTCCTCCTTGGCGCGGCGGCGGATGTTGCGCACGCTGACGCGCGCCTCCTCCGCCTTGTGCCGGGCGAGCTTGATGTAGTCCTTGCGCCGCTCCTCCGTGAGCTGGGGCAGGACGACCCGGATGATGCTGCCGTCGTTGTTCGGGTTGACCCCGAGGTCGGAGTCGCGGATCGCCCGCTCCATCGCGCCCATCGCGCTCTTGTCGTACGGGTTGATGACGACGACGCGCGCCTCGGGCGTCTGGAAGGACGCGAGCTGCTGCAGCGGGGTCGGCGACCCGTAGTAGTCGACCATGATCTTGGAGAACATCGCCGGGTTCGCACGACCGGTGCGGATGGTCGCGAAGTCCTCCTTCGCGGCCTCCACGGACTTGTCCATCTTCTCCTCGGCCTCGAGGAGGGTGTCGTCGATCACCGTCGCTCCTTCGTCGTCGTCGTCACCCGGCGGTGACGAGCGTCCCGATCCTCTCACCCCGGATCGCCCGGGCCACGTTCCCCTCGCCCTCCATGCCGAACACGATCATCGGCAGGCGGTTGTCCATGCACAGCGAGAACGCGGTGGCGTCGACGACCTTGAGGCCGCGCTGGAGGGCCTCGGCGTAGGTCACCTCGTCCAGGCGGGTGGCGGAGGGGTCCTTGCGCGGGTCGGCGGTGTAGACGCCGTCGACGCCGTTCTTGCTCATGAGCACCGCCGAGGCCTTGACCTCGAGCGCCCGCTGGGCCGCCGTCGTGTCGGTGCTGAAGTAGGGGGCGCCGAGCCCGGCGCCGAAGATGACGACGCGACCCTTCTCCAGGTGCCGGATCGCACGGCGCGGGATGTAGGGCTCGGCGACCTGACCCATGGTGATCGCCGTCTGGACCCGGGTGTCGATGCCGTTCTGCTCGAGGAAGTCCTGCAGCGCCAGGCAGTTCATCACCGTGCCGAGCATGCCCATGTAGTCGGCGCGGCCGCGGTCCATCCCGCGCTGGGACAGCTCCGCCCCGCGGAAGAAGTTGCCGCCGCCGACGACGACGGCGACCTGCGCGCCCTCGCGCACGACCTCGGCGATCTGCCCGGCGAGGACGTTGACGACGTCGGGGTCGACACCGAGCCGGCCACCGCCGAACACCTCCCCGGACAGCTTGAGCAGGACGCGGCGCGCAGGGGTGCTCACTGCGGACGCGCGGCCGGCGGTCTGGACGCCGGTCTGGGTCACTGGTCCTCCCGGAGGTGGGGTCGGGCTCGGGCGGGCTGCGGGCGCGGCGGGTCGCCGGGGCGGCGCGGGCCGGCCGTGCGGGACGGGGGTCTGGTGGGCAGTCTGCCGTACCCGCCCCCGGACAGCCGACCGGGCGGGCCGCACGGGGTGTGCGGACCCGCCCGGTGGGCGTGCGACGTCGCTGCGCCGCGCGAGGTCAGTTGCCGACGCGGAAGCGGGCGAAGCCCACGACCTTGACGCCGGCCTCGTCGAGGACCTTGGCGACCGTCTTCTTGTTCTCCTTGGCGTACGCCTGCTCGAGCAGGACGTTGTCCTTGAAGTAGCCGCTGACGCGACCCTCGACGATGCGCGGCAGGGCGGCCTCGGGCTTGCCCTCCTCGCGCGCGGTCTCCTCGGCGACCCGGCGCTCGGTCTCGACGACCTCGGCCGGGACGTCCTCGCGGGTGAGGTACGAGGGCGCCATCGCGGCGGCGTGCATCGCGACGTCGCGGGCGACGTCGGACTCGGTGTCCGTCGCGACGAGGACGCCGATCTGCGGGGGCAGGTCGGGGTTCGTCCGGTGCAGGTACTGGGCGACGTGGCCGCCCTCGACCCGCGCGACCCGGCGGACCTCGATCTTCTCGCCGATCGTCGCGTT
>JBQGCR010000128.1:0-6950 GCA_052038585.1 Kineosporiaceae bacterium | reverse complement strand
AGACCCGCCCGCTCGTCATGTGCGAGTACAGCCATGCGATGGGCAACAGCAACGGCAACCTCGCGGACTACTGGGACGCGATCGAGTCCACGCCCGGCCTCCAGGGCGGGTTCATCTGGGAGTTCTGGGACCACGGCCTGGAGCAGGAGCTGCCCGACGGGCGCACGCGCTGGGCGTACGGCGGCGACTTCGGCGACAAGCCGAACGACGGCAACTTCGTCACCGACGGCGTCGTCTTCCCCGACCGGACGCCGAAGCCCGTCATGTGGGAGCACCTCGCGATCGCGGCGCCGCTGCGGCTCGCGGAGGGGTCCGAGCCGGGGACGGTCGTCGTGTCGAACCCGTTGCACTGGAGGGACTCCAGCTGGCTCGAGGCGGAGTGGCACGTCGTCGTCGACGGGCCGAACGGGACGACGACGGCGGCCTCCGCGGTCGCCGACCTGCCCGTCGTCGAGGCGGGCGGCAGCGCGACCGTCGAGGTGCCGCGCGAGCTGCTCTCCGTGCTCGGCGACGCCCCGCACGGCGAGGCGTGGCTGACCCTCGACGTCTCGACGGCCGCCGACGAGCCGTGGGCGCCGGCCGGCACGCGCCTGGCCGTGCCGCAGATCCGCCTGCGCGGCAACGAGCTCGACCTCCTCACCCGCGCCGGGGCGACGCCGTCCGGCGAGACGGTGACGGTCGACGACGACGGCCTGCTCGTCCACCCCGCGCTCGCGGCGCCGCCGCGCCTGAGCCTGTGGCGGGCCCCGACGGACAACGACCGGATCGGCCGGATCAGCGAGGGCTGGGACGCGCTCGGCCTGCGCGACGCGGCCCGGCGCCTTGTCGGGGTGGAGACCGACGGCACGACGACCGTCGTCCGGTCGACGTACGCGCTCACCGGGGACCTCGCCGTCGAGCACGAGCAGCGCCTCACCGCGGTGACGACGCCCTCCGGCACAGGCGTTCTCGTCGAGGAGACCGCCGTCGTCCCCGACGGTGTCGCGGACCTGCCGCGCGTCGGGACGGTGCTCGAGCTGCGCGCCTCCGGCGGCTCCGTGCCGGTCGACTGGTTCGGCCGCGGCCCGTGGGAGACCTACCCCGACCGCAACCGCGCCGGCTCCGTCGGCCGGTTCGGCTGGGACGTCGAGTCCTGGTTCACCCCGTACATCCGCCCGCAGGAGAGCGGCGGCCGCAACGGCGTCCGCTGGTTCCGCGCCGCCGACGTCGCCGTCACCCTCGACGAGCCGCGCCAGGTGAGCCTGAGCCACTACCGCGCAGCCGATCTGGCCGACGTCACCCACCACGAGCAGCTCGTCGCCCGCGACGACGTCGTCGTCCACCTCGACGCCGCCCACCGCGGCGTCGGCACCGCCTCGTGCGGCCCGGACACGCTGCCTGAGTACACCTTCGGCGCCGGCACCTACCGCTGGAGCTGGGTGCTCACGAGCTGACGCACGCAACGCCACCGATCGCCGGGGTCCTGAACCCCGCGATCGGCCGCCTGCGGCAACCCGCCGTCGCGTGTATCACCGGTGATACGCTCACTGCATGGGCGAGGCCACGGTGCGTCAGCTGCGGAACAACGGGGGAGAGATCCTCGACCGGGTCGAGGCCGGTGAGGACGTCACGGTGACCCGGGACGGTCGTCCGGTCGCACGTCTCGTGCCGCTCGGTCGGCCGGCTGCGTCTGCCGCGACGTTGATCGCCCGGTTCCGACGGTTGCCGCGGGTCGACGGACGACGCCTCCGGGAGGACGTCGACGCCGCGCTGGACCAGGACCTGTGATGCGGCATCCGCGTGGCCTGCTCGACACCAGCATCGTCGTGGGGCTCGAGGACTACAGCGAGGAGCGGCTGCCGGACCGACCGCTCATCTCTGCGGTGACGCTCGCGGAGCTGTCCGCCGGGCCCTTGCTGGCGCAGGACCCCTCGGAAAGAGCGGCCCGGCAGGCTCGGTTGCAAGAGGTCGAGGCCAGCTTCGACCCGCTGCCGTTCGACGCCGCGGCGGCTCGTGCCTTCGGCAGGATCCGTGCGGCGCTGGCGACGTCGGGCAAGCAGCTCAAGCCCCGTGCCCTGGACGCCCTCATCGCGGCGACGGCGCTGGCCAACGAGCTCCCGCTCTACACGGCCAACCCCTCGGACATCCCTCGGGTGGAAGGGCTCGACGTCGTCGACCTGAGTCGCCGGTAGCGGCCGGGGCGGCCGTCGGCAGCAGCCTCAGACCAGCACGGCCTCGCGCTGTGCGCCGAGCCAGTCCACGAGCACGGCCGGGGCCATGGGCCGGGCGACGTGGTAGCCCTGGATCCGGTCGGCGCCGAGGGCCTCGAGGGCGTCGTAGGTCTCGCGGTCCTCGACGCCCTCGGCGACGACGGAGAGCCCGAGCCCGTGCGCGAGGGAGATCGTCGAGTCGACGATGACGCGGGAGTTCTCGTCCTCGCGCATGGTCAGCACGAAGGACTTGTCGACCTTGAGCTCGTCCGGCTGGAGCCGGCGCAGGTACGCCAGGGACGAGTAGCCGGTGCCGAAGTCGTCGACGGAGAGCCGGACGCCGATCGCCCGCAGCCGCTGGAGCACCTGCATGGCGCGCTTGGGGTCGGCGGTGATCGTCGACTCGGTGACCTCGATCGTCAGGTGCTCGGCGGGCACCCCGGTCGTCGCGAGGGTGAGCTCGACCCACGTCGGCAGCTCGAGGTCCGACAGCAGCCGGGCCGAGAGGTTCACGGCGACCGAGAGGTCGTGGCCGCTCTCGCGCAGCCCGGCGAGCATGAGCAGCGCCTTCCCGACCGCCGCCCGGGACATCGGCGCGATGGCGCCGGTGTTCTCCGCGAGCGGGATGAAGACGTCGGGGGAGAGCATCCCGTGCACGGGGTGGCGCCACCGCATGAGGGCCTCGACGCAGACGACGGCGCCGGACGGCGCGTCGACCTGCGGCTGGTAGACGAGCTCGAACTCGTCGGCCTCGACGGCGGCGTGGAGGTCCCCGAGCAGGGACAGCCGGCGGATCGTGTGCTGGTCGATCTCGGTGCGGTACACCTGCGCCCGGCCGCGCTCGTCCTTGGCCCGGTAGAGCGCGATGTCGGCGCGCTGGAGCAGGGTCTCGACGGTGTCCGCGTGGTCGGGCCGCACGGCGATCCCGACGCTCGCCTGCACCGAGACCCGCACCCCGTCCGCGAGGACGGGTTCGCGCAGCCGCGCCGACAGGTCGTCGGCGAGCGCGACGACCTCGCCCACGCCCGCCGCGCTCGGCACGAGGACGGCGAACTCGTCGCCGCCGAGCCGCGCGACGAGGACGCCGTCCGGCACGCCCGTCGTCAGCCGGTCGGCGACCCGGCGCAGGAGGCCGTCGCCGACGTGGTGGCCGAGGGTGTCGTTGACCTCCTTGAAGTGGTCGAGGTCGAGCAGCATGATCCCGACCCGGGCGCCGGTCTCGCGGCTGCGCGCGACGGCGGCCTGGGCCTGCACGTGGAACAGCGAGCGGTTCGGCAGCCCGGTGAGCTCGTCGTGCAGCGCCTCGTGCCGGCGCCGCTCGGCGAGCGTCGCGCAGTGCTGCAGGCCGATGAGGGGCAGGACGAGCAGCGGCAGCATCCACGGCGAGTACGTCGCGCAGACCGCCGCGACCGGGGCGAGGCCGAGCGAGATCGACGACGGGATGCGCTGCACGTCGAGGTCGGTGCGCAGCACCTCGAGCGTGCCGACGCCGGACTCGCGGGCGACGACGCCGGCGACGAGCGCGTTGTTGACGACGAAGTACACGACGGCGGCGAGCAGCGCCGCCCCGAGCTCGCCGCGGCCGAGCGGCTCACCGGGCACGGGGACCCGGCCCGCCGCGAGCCCGAACGCCGCCTGCGACAGGGCGAGGGTCAGCGCGTACTGCCCGACGTTGAAGGCCGCCTTGAGCGGGGCCCGCCGGCGCCACACGTCGTCGACGAGCACGGCCGCCGTCTGGGCGAGCAGGGCCAGGCTCAACGGGCCGAGGACGACGAGCGCGACGGCGAAGGTCGCCGAGACGGTCACCCGGTCGCTCTCGCCGTCGGGCCGCACCATCTGCAGCGGCCGGGTCTCGCCGACGAAGAGGAGCAGCGCGAGCACCGCCCCCGGCAGCAGGGCCGGCGACGTCCAGTCGGCGACGCGCGGAGCGTCGAGGAGGACGACGGCGGCGGCCGTGAGCAGCCCCACGGTCGTGACCACGAGGGCGTAGGCCCGCGTGTCGAGCACCGGCTCGCGACGTCCGTGCACCAGGCCACCCCCTCGCTGCTGCGTCCGGGTGACGCGCTCACCGCACGTCACCGCCCTCAGACCTCCCTCGTCGGCACGCGAGGCGCGAACCTTGAGGGGTCCGTCCGGGCGAACGGCGGACGGGCCGCGGTTACTCGGCGGCGGCCTGCCGCGCCTGGATGCCCGACTGGGTGCGCAGCTTCTCCTCGGGGAGGAAGAGCACGATGACGAACGCGACGGCGACGACGCCCGCGCCGAGGATGAACACGAGGTCCATCGAGTCCGCGAAGCCCTGGAGGAAGGGCTTGGCCAGGCGCGGGTCGGCGGTGTTGAGGAACGAGGAGTCGTCGAGCGCGCTGCCGCTCGCGCCACCGCTGGACAGCAGCTGCTGGATCTGGGCGTTGCTCGCGGCGTCCCCCGTCGGGCTCTCCAGCGCCTCCTGGAACCCGGGCGTGCCCACGGTGTCGCGCAGCCGGGTCGCGATGTTGTCCCCGACGGTGCTGAACAGCAGCGAGAGGAAGACCGCCGTCCCCAGCGTGCCGCCCATCTGGCGGAAGAAGGTCGCGGACGACGTCGCGACGCCCATGTCCTGCGGCGGCACGGAGTTCTGCACGGCCAGCACGAGCGGCTGCATGTTGCCGCCGAGCCCGAGGCCGAAGAGCGTCGAGGCCGCGAGGAGGACGCCGAGGTGGGTGTCCGCGCTGATCCGGCTGAGCAGCACGAGCGAGACGACGAGCAGGGCCGTGCCGACGACGGGGAAGATCTTGTACCGGCCGGTCCGGGAGATGAACTGCCCGGACAGGATCGAGCCGATCATGATGCCGGCCGTGAGCGGCAGGAGGAGCAGCCCGGCCTCGGTCGGGGTACGGCCCTTGACGATCTGCAGGTAGAGCGGGAGCATCGCCAGCCCGCCGAACATCCCCATGCCGATGATGAGGTTGAGGGCCGAGCCGATCGAGAAGGTCCGCCCGCGGAACAGCCGCAGCGGCAGGAGGGCGTCGTCGCCGTACGCCCGCTCGGCGTGGAGGAAGAGCGCGTTGCCGACGACGCCGACGACGATGCACGTCACCGAGCGGCCGCTCGTCCAGCCCCACTCGCGGCCCTGCTCGGCGACGAGCAGCAGCGGGACGAGGGCGACGACGAGGGCGAGCGCGCCGGGGATGTCGAGCCGGTGGTCGCGGCGGGTGTGCGGCAGGTGGAGCACCCGGCCGACGAGCGCGAGGGCGAACAGGCCGATCGGCACGTTGACGAGGAAGACCCAGCGCCACCCGGTGATCCCGAGGATCGAGTCCTGCCCGGCGAGGAACCCGCCGACGACCGGGCCGAGCACGGACGACGTGCCGAAGACGGCGAGGAAGTAGCCCTGGTACTTGGCGCGCTCGCGCGGCGGGACGATGTCGCCGATGATCGCGAGCGCGAGCGAGAACAGGCCGCCGGCGCCGAGCCCCTGGATCGCCCGCCAGCCCGCGAGCTGGTACATCGACTGCGACAGCCCGGACAGGGCCGACCCCGCGACGAAGATCGTGATGGCCGCGAGGAAGAAGGGCCGCCGGCCGTAGAGGTCGGAGAGCTTGCCGTAGAGCGGCGTCGAGATCGTCGCGGTGATGAGGTACGCCGTCGTCGCCCAGGCCTGCAGGCTCAGGCCCGACAGGTCGTCGGCGATGGTCCGGATCGACGTCGCGACGATCGTCTGGTCGAGCGCGGCGAGGAACATCCCCGACATGAGGCCGGCGAGGATGACCATGATCTGGCGGTGGGTGAAGGAGCCGTCGGCCCCGGCCGGCTCGGACCGCGAGGCGGAGGGTTGCGTGGCGGTCATCGGTTCTCCTGGGCGGAAGGCTGGTCCATGACGGGCCGGTAGCGGTCGAAGTCGTCGTTGAGCCGGCGCAGGGACGCCACGAGGACGGCGACGTCCTCGTCGGCCCAGCCGGCGAGCACCTCGCGGAGCATCGCGTCGCGCCGGCGCCCCACCTCGGCGAAGGTGCGGTGCCCGGCCTCGGTCGGTGCGAGGCGGACGGCGCGGCCGTCGCTCGGGTCCGGCCGGCGCTCCACCCAGCCGCCCTTGACGAGCTGCGCGACGTGGCGGCTCACCGTGGAGGGGTCGAGCATCGCGCACTCGGCGAGCTCGCCCTGGCGCTGCGGGCCGTCCTTGACCAGGTGCGCGAGGAGCTTGAGGGCCCCCCACTCGAGGCCTTCGGACGACCACGTCGTCATGCGGCTGCGGATCGCGTGGAGCATCCGCGCGTGCCGGATGAGCTCGGCCGAGAGCTCGGCCGTGCGGTCCGTCGTGCTGGGTGGGCGAGGCACGAGAAGCATGGTGCACGCAACTAGTTGTAGAGCGCAACTCCATGTCGGCGGGACCACGGACGGTGAGATCGTTTCGCAACATCACGGATCTTGACGACCGGGAGTGATCTTCCTAAGTTGATCACCGCGTTGGCCACCGCACTCCCACTGGAATGCTGCGAAAGGTGACACTGATGTCGCATCGACTTTTCTGGGGCAGCCACCCCGGCCACGGCGGCTGCGGCCGCGGCAGCCGCGGGCACGGCCGTGGTCACGGGCGGGGCAGCAGCCACAGCTCGAGCTCGTGGTCGAGCAAGTCCTGGAGCTGGGGGCACTGAGTCCTCGGGACTGACCCTTCATGCCTCATGACTCGGCGCCGGCCCCGCTCGCCGGGGTCGGCGCCGAGCCATCCCCGCGCCTGCCGACGGGTGCGGGACCCGCTGCGCCGCAACCGATCCCGCCGAGGGT
>JBQGCR010000127.1:0-2376 GCA_052038585.1 Kineosporiaceae bacterium | reverse complement strand
CCTTCGCCGCCGGCGCCGAGCAGGCGCAGCCAGCCGTGCTCGAGGATGAGCGCGCCGCAGTGCGCCGCGAGCGCCCCGGCCGGCGTCGCCTCCCCGCCGAGCCGGTCGCTCGCGGCGGCCGCGTCGTCGTCGTCGTCGACGGCCACGACCCGCACGGGCACCCGGGCGGCGAACAGGGCCCGGCGCAGCCGGGGCCACAGCGACGTCACGGCGTCTCGAGGACGTCGTCCGCGTCGAGGATCCGGTAGGCGTACCCCTGCTCGGCAAGGAAGCGCTGCCGGTGCGCGGCGAAGTCCTGGTCGAGGGTGTCCCGGGCGACGACGGCGTAGAACCGCGCGGCCCGGCCGTCGCCCTTGGGCCGCAGGACGCGCCCGAGCCGCTGGGCCTCCTCCTGCCGCGACCCGAACGAGCCGGACACCTGGATCGCCACGGACGCCTCGGGCAGGTCGATCGAGAAGTTCGCGACCTTGCTCACGACGAGCGTCGTGATCTCCCCGTGCCGGAAGGCGTCGAAGAGCCGCTGCCGCTCCTTGACCGTCGTCTCGCCCTTGATGACCGGCGCGTCGAGCCGCTCGCCGAGCTCGTCGAGCTGGTCGATGTACTGCCCGATGACGAGCGTCGGCTCGCCCGCGTGCTGCTTGACGAGGGCCTCGACGACCTTGGTCTTCTCCTCGCTCGTCGAGCACAGCCGGTACCGCTCGTCCGGCTCGGCCGTGGCGTAGACGAGCCGCTCGCGGTCGGGCAGCGTGACGCGCACCTCGACGCAGTCGGCCGGGGCGATGTAGCCCTGCGCCTCGATGTCCTTCCACGGCGCGTCGTAGCGCTTGGGGCCGATGAGGGAGAACACGTCCCCCTCGCGGCCGTCCTCGCGGACGAGGGTCGCGGTGAGCCCGAGCCGGCGGCGGGCCTGCAGGTCCGCCGTCATCCGGAAGATCGGCGCGGGGAGCAGGTGCACCTCGTCGTAGACGACCAGGCCCCAGTCGCGGGCGTCGAAGAGCTCCAGGTGCGGGTAGACGCCCTTCCGCTTCGTCGTGACGACCTGGTAGGTCGCGATCGTCACCGGGCGGATCTCCTTCTTCGAGCCGGAGTACTCGCCGATCTCGTTCTCCGACAACGTCGTCCGCTTGAGCAGCTCGTCGCGCCACTGGCGCGCGGAGACGGTGTTCGTCACGAGGATGAGCGTCGTCGCGCTCGCCCTGGCCATCGACGCGGCACCGACGATCGTCTTGCCGGCGCCGCAGGGCAGGACGACGACGCCGGAGCCGCCGTGCCAGAAGCCGTCGACCGCCTGGGCCTGGTAGGGGCGCAGGCTCCAGCCGTCCTCGCGCAGCGCGATCGGGTGCGCCTCGCCGTCGACGTAGCCGGCGAGGTCCTCGGCCGGCCAGCCGAGCTTGAGGAGCACCTGCTTGAGGTGGCCGCGCTCGCTCGGGTGCACCTGCACGGTCTCCCGGTCGACGCGCTCGCCGACGAGCGGCATGACCTTCTTGCTGCGCAGCACCTCCTCGAGCACGGGGACGTCGAGGGCGTGCAGGACGAGGCCGTGCGCCGGGTGCTTGACGAGCTGGAGCCGGCCGTAGCGGTCCATCGTCTCGGCGACGTCGACGAGCAGCGCGTGCGGCACCGGGTAGCGCGAGTGCTCGAGGAGGACGTCGACGACCTGCTCGGCGTCGTGCCCGGCCGCCCGCGCGTTCCACAGCCCGAGCGGGGTGAGCCGGTAGGTGTGGACGTGCTCGGGGGCGCGCTCGAGCTCGGCGAAGGGCGCGATGGCCTGGCGGCAGGCCTCGGCCGCCTCGTGGTCGACCTCGAGGAGGAGGGTCTTGTCGCTCTGGACGATCAGCGGGCCGTCGGTCACACGGGTCCTTCCGGGAGGCTGGGGTACGAGTGTCCCAACCCAGAACCGTCGGCGGGGCTTCCCGGCGTCAGAAGTCGTTCGCCGGGTCGGTGAAGACCCCGGCGGCGACGAGCCCGACGACCGCGAGGACGACGAGGACGAGGCCGACCGCGAGCAGCGCCCACGACGCGCGCACGAGCGTGCGCGCCCGCGGCGTCTCGCTGTCGACCTTGCTCAGCGCCAGGCCGGCGCAGATCGCCCCGCCGATGCCGAGGACGTTGCAGCACGAGAGCACCGACAGGATGTTGAGCACGAGCGAGACGATCGACTGCGTCCGCAGGGACGACGCCTCCGGCGTCCGCGGGGCGCCGTAGCCGGGCGGCGGGCCGTAGCCGTAGCCGTAGGGCTGCTGGTAGGCGGGCGGCGGGGTCGCGGGCGGCGGGGTCGCGGGCGGCGGGGTCGCCGGCTGCCCCCAGGGCGGGGGCGGCGGCGGGGCGGGCGACGAGGCCGGCGACGAGGCCGGCGGCTGGGCCGGCGGCTGCCAG
>JBQGCR010000126.1:0-2746 GCA_052038585.1 Kineosporiaceae bacterium | reverse complement strand
GCCGCCTTCACCGGCCGCTCGCCGGGGGCGGCGCTCGCGCTCGGCGCGCAGGACGGCCTCTACACGCTGCTCGAACGCGGCCCGGACGGCCCACGGGCGCAGGTGGTCTCGAGCCTGAGCGCCGTCCACCCGGGGGACGACCTCGACGCGCTGCGCGGCTACCTGCGCCGGCCCGAGGTCGGCGTCGTCACGCTCACGGTCACCGAGGCCGGCTACCGCCGCGGAGGGGACGGCGGGCCGGACCTCGACGACGACGACGTCCGCTCCGACGTCGCCGCGCTGCGGGCGGACGGCCCGCGGGCCGTCGTGCGGACCGTCCCCGGCCGGCTCGTCGCCGGCCTGCAGGCCCGGCAGGACGCCGGCGCCGGGCCGGTCGCCGTCGTGCCGAACGACAACGTGCCCGACAACGGCGCGATGGTCGCCCGCGTCGTCACCGGGCTCGCCGCGGCGGTCGACCCCGGCCTCGCCGGGTGGGTCGCCGAGCACGTCTCGTTCGTCTCGACCATGGTCGACCGGATCACCCCGCGGACGACGGACGACGACCGCGCGGCGGTGCGCGACCTGCTCGGCGTCGACGACCCGCAGGCCGTGCCGACGGAGCCGTGGACCGAGTGGGTGCTCGCCGGCGACTTCCCCGCGGGCCGGCCGGCCTGGGAGGCCGCGGGCGCCCGCTTCGTCGCCGACGTCCGGCCGTTCGAGCAGCGCAAGCTCCTGCTGCTCAACGGGTCCCACTCGCTCATGGCCTACGCGGCCTCGGTCCGCGGCCACCGGACCGTCGCCGACGCGATCGCCGACCCGGTGGTCCGGGGGTGGGTGGAGCAGTGGTGGGACGCCGCCGCGGCCCTGCTCGACCTGCCCGCGGCGGAGGTGTCGGCGTACCGGGCCGCGCTCGGCGAGCGGTACGCCAACCCGGGGATCGCCCACCTGCTCGCCCAGATCGCGGCCGACGGCTCGCAGAAAATCCCGATCCGGGCCGTCCCGGTGGTCCGCGCCGCCCTGGCGCAGGGCATGGTCGACCCCGGCGCCACGCGGCTCCTCGCGGCGTGGGTGGCGCACCTGCGCGGCCACGGGGCACCGGTCGACGACGTCGCCGCCGACCGGTGGGTCCGCCTCGCGTCCGGTCCCCTGGCCGAGGCCGTCCCCCGGGTGCTCGACGAGCTCGGCCTGGACGCCCCGGAGCTGCGAGCCCCCGTCGAGCGGCAGGTCCGCGAGCTGACCTAGACTCGCCGACGTGCGCGAGGTCGACGTGCTGGTGGTCGGCGCCGGGTTGTCGGGCATCGGCGCCGCGGCGCACCTGACGATGCGCCGGCCGGGGACGACGTACGCCGTCCTCGAGGCCCGCGACACCCTCGGCGGGACGTGGGACCTGTTCCGCTACCCCGGGATCCGGTCGGACTCCGACCTGCACACCTTCGGGTACTCGTTCCGGCCGTGGCGCAAGGAGAACTCCCTCGCCGGCGCGGCGGAGATCCTCGAGTACCTGCGCGAGACCGCGCAGGAGTACGGCGTCCTCGACCGGATCCACTACGGGCAGAGGGTCATCCGGGCGGACTGGTCGACGGTCGACGCCCGCTGGACCGTGACGGCCGTCCGCACGGACGCCACGACCGGCGCCCGTGAGGAGGTCACGTGGACCGCCCGGTGGCTCTTCGCGGCCACGGGCTACTACCGCTACGACCGCGGGCACTCCCCCGAGCTGCCCGGTCTGGACGCCTTCGGCGGCACCGTCGTCCACCCGCAGCAGTGGCCGGAGGACCTCGACACGTCCGGCAAGCGGGTCGTCGTCCTCGGGTCCGGCGCGACCGCGGTGACGCTCGTGCCGGCGCTCGCGGCGACGGCCGCCCACGTGACGATGCTGCAGCGCTCCCCGACCTACGTGCTGCCGCAGCCGAACGTCGACCCGGTCGCGCAGCTGCTGCGCCGCGTCCTCGGCGAGCGTCGCGGCGCCCGCGCGACGCGGGCCAAGAACATCGTCCAGACCCAGCTGTTCTACAAGGCCGCGCGCCGGTTCCCCGCCGGCGTGCGCCGGCTCGTCCGCTCGCTCAACGTCCGGTCCCTGCCCGACGGCTACCCGGTCGACGTGCACTTCAACCCGCGCTACGACCCCTGGGACCAGCGCCTGTGCGTCGTGCCGGACGCCGACCTCTTCCGCGCCATCGGCCGGGGCAGCGCCTCCGTCGTCACCGACACCGTCACCGGGTTCACCGCCGACGGCGTGCGGCTCGCGGGCGGGGACACGCTGCCCGCGGACGTCCTCGTCACGGCGACCGGGCTGGAGCTGCTCGTCTTCGGCGGGATCGAGGCGACCGTCGACGGCCGGCCGGTCGACCCGCCGCAGCACCTGGCGTACAAGGGCGCGATGCTCTCCGACGTCCCGAACTTCGTCTTCGCCATCGGCTACACGAACGCCTCGTGGACGCTCAAGGTCGACCTCGTCTGCCGCTGGATGTGCCGGGTGCTCGACGAGGCCGACCGGCGGGGCGCCGACGTCGTCGTCCCCGTGCTCGGCGATCCCGACGTCCCGACCCGCCCGCTGCTCGACTTCGCCGCCGGCTACGTCCAGCGCTCGGTCGCCGTCCTGCCCCGGACCGGCCCGGCGCAGCCGTGGCGCCTGCCGCAGAGCTGGTTCGAGGACGCCCGCGTGCTCGGCCGGGCCCGGGTGGACGACCGCGTCCTCGCGTTCCGCCGGGCGGGCCAACATCACCGACAGGTAGAGGTCCGGTACGGCTGAGCCGTACCCGACGTC
>JBQGCR010000125.1:0-3484 GCA_052038585.1 Kineosporiaceae bacterium | reverse complement strand
CCGAGCAGGCCGAGGAGGTGGTCGCGCAGGACGGCGAAGCGCGGGTCACGGCGGGCCCGCGGCCGGGGCAGGTCCACCCGGACCGGCTCGAGCAGGCGACCCTCGTCGAGGACGACGACCCGGTCGGCGAGCACGACGGCCACGTCGATGTCATGGGTGACGAGCAGGATCGCCGGGCGGTGCCGGGCCCACAGGTCGAGCACGAGGTCGTGAATCGCGAGCCGGGTCAGGGCGTCGAGGGCGCCGAAGGGCTCGTCGAGCAGGAGGAGGTCCGGCTCGCGGACGAGGGCCCGGGCCAGGCTCGCGCGCTGCGCCTCCCCGCCGCTCAGCGTGCGGGGCCAGGCCCCGGCCCGGTCGGTGAGCCCGACCTCGCCGAGCACGCCTGCCGCGCGCGACCCGGCGTCCGGGACGCGCAGCCCGAGGGTCACGTTGTCCCGCACCCGCTTCCACGGCAGGAGTCGGGCGTCCTGGAACGCGATGCCGAGCGAGCCGGGCCGGTGGACGTCGCCGGTGGCGCCGTCGTCGAGCCCGGCGAGCACCCGCAGCAGGGTCGACTTGCCGCTGCCGGAGCGCCCGACGAGCGCGACGACCTCGCCGGCCGCGATGTCGAGGTCGACCCCGTCGAGGACGCGGGTCGTGCCGAAGGTCCGGGACAGGTCGCGCACGGAGGCGACGGTGCCCGTCGACGTCAGCGCCGCCATGCCAGGGCCCTCCGCTCCAGGACGCGGACCGCGGCGTCGGTCGCCAGCCCCAGGGCGGCGTAGACGACGAGGCCGACGAGCACGACGTCGGTCTGCAGGTACTCCCGAGCGTCGTTGATGAGATGGCCCAGGCCGGAGCTCGCGTTGATCTGCTCACCGACGATGAGCGAGATCCACGCGATGCCGAGCGCCTGGCGCAGGCCGACGAGCAGGGGCGGCAGCGCGGACGGCAGGACGACGTGGCGCACGAGCTCGAGGCGGGACAGGCCCAGGCAGCGACCGGCCTCGAGCAGCTTGGGGTCGACGCCCTGGATGCCGCCCACCGCGTTGAGGTAGATCGGGAAGAGGACGCCGACGCTGACGAGGATGATCTTCGGGGCCTCGCCGATCCCCGTCCAGAGGATGAGCAGGGGGGTGAGCCCGAGCAGCGGCAGCGTCCGCAGCATCTGCAGCGGCGGGTCGAGCACGAGCTCGCCGACCCGGGTGAGGCCGACGACGAGGCCCGCGACGAGCCCGAGGGTCAGGCCGATCGTCAGGCCGATCGCGACGCGCCGCAGCGAGACCGCGAGCGCCTCGAGCAGCGTCCCGTCGGCCAGCACCCGCCAGAAGGACTGCGCGACCGTCCCCGGGGACGGCAGCTGGAGGGGCCCGACGAGCCCGTACCGGGTGACCGCCCACCAGCCGACGAGGATGGCGAGCGGGCTGACGGCGCGGATGGCGTTGCTGCGCAGCGCTCTGCGACGGGGCGAGGTCACCGGGACGCCGTGGCCCCCGGGCGCGCCGGCCACCGGCAGGGGCGGTGCGGGCAGGAGCGCGGTCATGCCACGGCCTCCCGGCTCAGGCCGGCGAAGGCGCCGTCGTGCCAGAGGAGCGGGTCGCCGCCGGGCCCCTCCGCGACGGCGTGCCGCACCTCGGCCAGGACGAGGGTGTGGTCGCCCGCGGTGACGAGGTGGCGCACCTCGGCGACGGCCCAGGCCGCGACCCCGTGCAGGACGGGGACGCCGGCCGGGCCGGCAGCGAAGCGCGTCGGTGGGGCGAACCGGTCGATCCCGCTGCGGGAGAACCGGGTCGCGAGCGCCGCGTCGCCCTGCCCGAGCAGGTGGACGCCGACGTGCGTGGCACGGGTGACCGCCGGCCACGACGAGGCGGTGCGGGAGAGGTTGAAGGACAGCAGCGGCGGGTCCGCCGACACCGATGCGAGCGACGTGGCCGTGAACCCGACGGGTCCGTCGGGGCCGGCCGCGGTGACCACCGCGACACCGCTCGGGTGGCGCCGGAAGAGCGGCCGCAGGTCCACCGCGACGGGGTGGGCGTCGAGCAGCGTCACACCGGCCCCCCGGTGAGCGCGTCGGCCGGGGCCGTCCGGAAGGCGTTCTGCAGCAGCGGGACCGCGTCGTAGGCCCAGACCGCGACGTCGTCGTCGACGTCGGCGAGGCGCGCGGCGGGGACGACCAGGGAGGCTGTCGGTACGCTCGCGCCGAGCTCGACGAGCAGCGGCCGCAGGTGCACCTCGGCGGCGAGCGTGTGCGCCGGGGAGCCGACGGTGACGACCGGCACGGCGACACGCCCGCGCAGGGCACCGGCGTCCACCTGGTCGAGGAACGCCTTGAGCAGCCCGGTGTACGACCCCTTCCAGACCGGGGTCGCCACGACGACGAGGCGCGCCGTGAGCAGCCGCTCGAGCGGTGCGGCCCAGCGGGACTCGACGTTCGTCCCGAGCGGCGCACCGAGCCGCTCTGACTCCAGCGCCAGGTCGAGCACGGCCGGGGTGCCCGGCACGTCGAGGGCGGCGACGAGCCGCTCGGTCACCTGGCGGGCGCGGGTCGCGGTGCGCGACCGGGGGCGGGGGTTGCCGACGACGGCCAGGCCGTCGTCGGCCCGCAGACGTGCGGGCATGACTCTCCTCGCGAGGCGGGCTCGCTGTCGAAGAACGGGAAGGGCTGCGCGGGGGCGGGTCAGGCCCGACAGGCCGCGCTGGCGACCGCGAGGAGGTCGACCCAGCGGCGGCAGACGAGTCCGCTCACGGTCGACCTCCTTCTCGTGGTTCGCGCTTGCGACGGCCACCACGGCCGTCGCCAGGTCGTCCACCGGGGCACCCCGCCGCGTCGGAGGGTTGCCAGCCAGCAAGCCGGGGCTGAGCGCTGGCGTTCAAGACCTTCCGTCAGCCTAGGCTCCGACCGGCGGCCTTGTCCACCGAACCGGTGGACAATTCCGCCGCGCGGCGGGTCACAGCCCGGGGCCGCGAGCACCCCGGCCGACGCACCGCTGCCCGTCGTTGCCGGGCCCCGGAAAGGTTCGCGGCCGATCACGTCCGGTCCTGAGCGGTACGCGGCCGCGCCGGCAGGGTACGGATCAGTCGTGAGCGTCCGTCCCCGGCCAGCCCCGCAGCCGCGCCCCCACGGCTGCGGTCTGCAGGGTGAAGCGGTCCTGCGGGTCGGCGGGGTCCAGGCCGGTGAGCGCCCGGACCCGGGCGAGCCGGTACGTGACCGCCCGGACCGACAGGAACAGGCGCTCGGCCGTCGTCACGGCGACGCCCCGGCAGGCGAAGAACTCCAGCAGCGTGTCGACGAGCGGACCCGCCCCGCCGCGGGCCTCGCGAAGCGGTCCGAGGACCCGCGCGACGAGCGCGTCGCGCCGGACGGGGTCGGCGAGCAGCAGCCGGTAGACGAGGAGGTCGGCCGCGTCGGCGACCTGCACGTCGAGGCGCAGGGCGCCGACGAGCTCGAGGGCCTGGAGGGCCTCGGCGTACGAGGCGTGCACGCCGGCGGCGCCCGGGTGGGCCT
>JBQGCR010000124.1:0-3913 GCA_052038585.1 Kineosporiaceae bacterium | reverse complement strand
TCGACCGCGGGGACGAGCTCGTCACGCCGCCGCGGACCGGGTGGGAGACGTGGTGGCGGGACCGGGCCGGGGCGCCCGCGGCGGCGACGACGGCGCACCGGCGCGCCCGCCTCACCCCGTCCGCCGGCGGCGTCGTCGGCGGCCGCCCCGTGCCGCTCGCGGCGGCCCACGCCCGGCTCCTCGCCGTGCTCGCCTGCGCCGGGCACCCCCTGTCGACCGACGCGCTCGTGGAGCAGCTCTGGCCGGACGCCGACCCCGTCGCCGCGCGGCGCCGGCTCAAGTCGGCGCACCACCGCCTCCGGCTGCTCCTCGGCCCGGACGCCGACGACCTGGTGCGCCGGGACCGCGACGTCTGGTCCGTCGTCCCCGGCGGGCGCTGGTCGGTCGACGTCGCCGACTTCACCCGGCTCGCGGCCGGCGACCGCGAGGACCGGCTCGTGGCGCTCCGCCTGCCGACCGGCCTGCTGTGGAACGCGCAGCTGCCGTTCGACGAGGTGCTGGCCCCGCTCCGCGCGCCGCTGGAGGTGCGCTGGCTGGCCCTCGCGCACGGGCTGCTCGCCGACGGCACGGTGACCGAGGACGAGGTCGCGGAGCGCGCCGCACCGCTCGGCGTCGTGACGACCGACATGTGAACGCCCGCCCCGACCACGACCGGCCGTGCGGGACAATGGCCGCGCCTCCAGTTCCCGAGCGAAGGTCCTGCCGTGAGCACCTCGACGTCCGCTGACGCCATCACGATCCCCGCAGAGCTCCTCCCCGCCGACGGTCGCTTCGGCTGCGGCCCGAGCAAGGTCCGCCCCGAGCAGGTCGAGTACCTCGCCTCCATCGGCCGCACCGTGCTCGGCACGTCGCACCGCCAGAAGCCGGTCAAGGACCTCGTCAAGCGGGTGCGCGAGGGGCTCTCGGCGTACTTCTCGCTCCCCGAGGGCTACGAGGTCGTCCTCGGCAACGGCGGGGCGACGGCGTTCTGGGACGCCGCGGCGTTCAACCTCGTCCGCGAGCGCAGCCAGCACCTCGCCTTCGGCGAGTTCTCGAGCAAGTTCGCCTCGGTGACGACGAAGGCGCCGTTCCTCGGCGACCCGACCGTCGTCAAGGGCGAGCCGGGCACGCTGCCGGCGCCGCGGGCCGAGGCCGGCGTCGACGTCTACGCCTGGGCGCACAACGAGACCTCGACCGGCGTCATGGCCCCGGTGCACCGCGTCGACGGCGCGGACGACGGCGCGCTCGTGCTCGTCGACGCGACGTCGGGCGCGGGCGGCCTGCCCGTCGACGTCACGCAGGCCGACGCCTACTACTTCGCGCCGCAGAAGAGCTTCGCGAGCGACGGCGGGCTGTGGATCGCCCTCATGTCCCCCGCCGCGCTCGCCCGGGTCGCGGAGATCAAGGGCTCGGGCCGCTGGATCCCCGACTTCCTCGACCTGACGACGGCGATCGACAACTCGGTCAAGGACCAGACGTACAACACCCCGGCCGTCGCCACGCTGGCGATGCTCGCGAACCAGGTCGAGTGGCTCAACGGCAACGGCGGCCTCGACTGGGCCACCGCGCGCACGGCCGACTCCGCGTCGCGGCTGTACTCGTGGGCCGAGAGGACCGCGTACACCACGCCGTACGTCGCCGACCCGGCCGCCCGCAGCCAGGTCGTCGGGACGGTCGACTTCTCCGACGACGTCGACGCCGCGGCCGTCGCGAAGACGCTGCGCGCCAACGGCGTCGTCGACGTCGAGCCCTACCGCAAGCTCGGCCGCAACCAGCTGCGGATCGCGATGTTCCCGGCGATCGACCCCGCCGACGTCTCGGCGCTCACGGCGTGCGTCGAGCACGTCGTCGAGCGGCTTTCGTGACGCCCCGGGGCGACGCGGACCGCTGCAGCGACGCAGCGCACGACACGGCACGTCAGGTGCGGGCCGCGGCCACCTCCCCGGTGGTCGCGGCCTCGCCGCGCCTGGAGCGCGACGGCGTGACGTGGTCGGTCTACGGCGGCCTCGCCGCCTGGGCCTGGTTCCTCTACGGCTTCGGGGCGATGCTGCCGATCCTCGTGGCCGAGCAGGGCATCAGCCGCACCGTCGGCGGGCTCCACCTCACGGCGCAGGCGGTCGGGGGGTTCCTCGCCGGGCTGCTCACCGAGCCGCTCGTGCGGCGCCGGCGGCGCCGCGGCACCGTCGTCCTGTCCGGCGTCGGCGTCGCGTCGGGCCTCGGGCTGCTCCTCGTCGGCGGCCCGACCCTGCTCACCCTCCTCGCCTGCCTCGTCGTCGGCACCTTCGGCACGCTCGCGGTCACGGCGTTCAACCCGGTGCTGTCCGAGCACCACGGCACGGCGGGCCCGGCGGCGGTGAGCGAGGCGAACGCCGCGGCGTCCGCCGTCGGGCTCGTCGCCCCGCTCGTCGTCGGCGCCGGCGTCCAGGCCGGCCTCGGCTGGCGCCCGTCGGTGCTCCTCGGGGCGCTCGCGATGCTCTGGGTCGCGTGGCGGTTCACCCGGATCGCGCACCCGACGGCGTCCATCGACGCCGGCCCGGCGGCGCGCACCGCCGAGCGCGTCGCGCTGCCCCTGGCGTACTGGCCGCTGGTGGTCACCCTCATGCTCTGCGTCGGCGTGGAGTTCTCCCTCTCGACGTGGTCGGCCGACTACCTGCGCACCCACCTCGGCCTCGCCGAGAGCCTGTCCGCCGCCGGCGTGAGCGCCGTCGTCGCCGGCATGGCCGTCGGACGCCTCGTCGTCTCCCGGCTCGCGCTGCGCGTCGAGGCGCGGCCGATGCTCGTCGCGACGATCGTCATCTGCCTCGCCGGCTGGGCGGTGCTGTGGACCGCGACCGGGCCGGTGCAGGCGGTGCTCGGTCTCGTGCTCACGGGGCTCGGCGTCGCGGGCCACTTCCCGCTCGGGTTCGCGCTCCTCATGGCCGTCTCGCCGGGCCGCGAGGACCGCGCGGCGGGCCTGGCGTCGGTCTTCATCTCCGGCGCGATCGCCGTCGCCCCCTTCGCGCTCGGGGCGCTCGCCGACCGTTCCGACATCCACACCGCCTTCCTCGTCGTCCCCGGGCTGCTGGTCACGGCCCTGACGATCCTCGCCGCCGTGCACGTCCGGCGGGCGTGGCTCACCCGCGGGGTCGGCGCGAGCCTCGGAGCCGAGTGACGACGACGTAGCCCCCCGCGGCCAGCGCGGTCAGCGCCGCGAGCACGCCGAGCACGGTCGTCGTCGTCCCCTCCTGCGCCGCAACGGGTTCGACGTCGGGGGTCACCGTGGTCCCCGGCGTCGCCGGCGCCGGCGTCGGCGCCGGCGCGGCCGCCTCGGGCTCCGGCACGGGCACCCGGTAGACCGGCTGCCGACGGCCCTCGCTGCCGACGAGCAGGGCCCGGCCGCCGTCGACGACGGCGATGGACTCGCCCTGCTCCTGCCGCGGCAGCGCCGCGGACGCGTCGGCCCGGACGGTCCGGCCGCGCGGCAGGTCCTCCGCCCGCGGGTAGACGAAGGCGGAGCCGTAGGTGCGCAGGACGATCCGGCCGTCCGGCAGCACGGCGCCGTCCGTGACGAGGGACGGGGTGACGTCGGCGACCCGCTCGAGCACGCCCTCGCGCTCCCCCGACGATCCGGACCCGCCCGCCCCGCCCGGCCACACCGCCGCGGGCACGGCGTAGACGGTGCCGCCCCCGAGGTCCTTGGTGACGACGTGGAGCCGGCCGTCGCGCGGGTCGGCGAGCAGGGCCTCGGCGTTCTTCTGCCCGTCGGGGTAGCGCAGGCGCAGCGTCGCGACGGGCCGCACCGACCGCGCGTCGAGCGCGGGCTCGGGGACGACGTAGAGGACGACGCCGTCGTAGCGCGTCGCGTTGTCCCCGATGTCGCCGACCACGAGCCCCGGTCGGCCGCCCGGCAGCGTCACGGGCGCGACGGCCTCCCAGTCCCGGTTCTCGGCCCCGG
>JBQGCR010000123.1:0-3655 GCA_052038585.1 Kineosporiaceae bacterium | reverse complement strand
ACCGGGTCGAGGCGCTCGTCGAGCGGGGCCGCCGCGAGGGCGACCTGCGCACCGACGTGCCGACCGCGTTCCTCGTCGACCTCTTCGCCGGCGCGCTCGAGACGGCCGGGATGTCGATCCGGGACGGCCGGGTCGCCCCGGCCGAGGCGGCAGACCTGCTCGCCGACGTCCTCCTCCGGGGAGCGGCACGATGAGGGCCGCCCGCACGCCGCGCCGCCGCTGGCTGCCCTTCCTCGCCGTCGAGGCGGCGACGATCGCCTCCGGCGTCGCCAACGGCATCTCCACGGTCGTCCTGCCGTGGATCGTCCTCGAGCGCACCGGCTCCGCGGCCGCCACCGGGCTCGTCGCGGCGCTCACCGCGCTGCCGATGCTCCTCGCCTCGCTCTTCTCCGGCACGCTCGTCGACCGGGTGGGGCGCCGGCGCACGGCCGTCGTCTCCGACGTCCTGTCCGCGCTGTCGGTCGCCGCGCTGCCCGTCGTCGACGCGACCGTCGGGCTCGGCCTCGGCTGGATCTGCGCGCTCGCCGTCCTCGGCGCCGTCTTCGACCCCGCCGGCGTCACCGCCCGCGAGGCGATGCTGCCCGCCGCCGCCCGCGCCGCCGGCCTGCGCCTCGAGCGCGTCAACGGCGTGCACGAGGCCGCGTGGGGCACGGCGTTCGTCGTCGGGCCGGGCGTCGCCGGCGTGAGCATCGCCCTCGTCGGGGCGGTGCCGACGCTGTGGGGCACCGCGGCCGCCTTCGTCGTCTCGGCGCTCGTCGTCCTCGCCGTCCGGATCCCGGGCGCAGGCCGCCCGCCGGTGCCCGCGCAGCCGCAGGGCTTCTGGCGGGAGACGGCCGACGGGCTGCGGTTCGTCGTCCGCGACCGGCTCCTGCTCAGCGTCGGCGTCGTCAGCGCCCTCGTCGCGGCGACGTACTTCCCCATCGAGGGCGTCCTGCTGCCGGTGCACTTCACCGAGCAGGGGCAGCCGGAGCGGCTCGGGATCCTCGTGACGACGATGAGCGTCGGCTGGGTCGCCGGCTCCCTCGCCTACGGGGCCGTCGGCCACCGGCTCCCCCGCCGGGCGGTCTTCGTCGGCGCGGCCGTCGGGACCTCGCTCGCGCTCGTCCCGCTGGCCTTCCTGCCGCCGTTCCCCGTCATGCTCGCCGCGGGCGCCCTCTCGGGGTTCCTCTACGGGCCGATCAACCCGATGCTCAACCTCGCGATGCAGCACCGCACGCCCGAGCACCTGCGCGGCCGCGTCGTCGGCCTGCTCACCTCGCTGGGGACGGCGGCGGCCCCGGTCGGCTACCTGCTCGCCGGCCCGCTCGTCGACGCCTTCGGGCTGCAGCCGGCCTTCCTCGTCATGGTCGCGCTCGTCCTCGCCGCGGGCCTGTCGACGCTCGTCCTGCGGCCGCTGCGCGGGCTCGACACGCTGGAGCCGCTGCCCGAGGGCGAGCCGGACGTCGTCCGGATCTCCTGAGGGACCGGCGGGGCCTCAGCCGAGGAGGCGGGCGAGCACCTCGCCGAACTCGCCGTCGGCCCGCAGGACGACGCGACCGGAGTCCGGGTCGGTGGACGTCAGCCGAGTGAAGACGCCCGCCCGCCACCAGTAGACGTTCGGCGTGACGGAGCCGACGCCCTCGGCGAACCCGGTGCGCGCCAGGCGGACCAGCGCGGTCGCCGCGGGCAGCACCGCGGGCCCGTCGACGGGGTGCAGGAGCACCTGGTGCCGCAGCGGCGCGGCGACGAGCACGCCGTCGGGGTACTCCCGCTCGCCGTAGACCCGGCGCAGCAGGTCGGGCAGGACGAGGATCCGGCTCGCGGTGTACATGCTGTCGCCGAGGACGGCGTGCACCTGCGCCCCGTCGCCGACGTCGAGCACGTCGACGGCGTCGATCGGCTCGCGCAGGAGGTTCTCCAGCCCGGCACGGCGCAGCACGTCGACCCCGAAGGCGTCGACCGCGCGCTGGCGCAGCGTGACGACGGTGTGCGGCTCGTCCAGGCAGAGCAGCTCGACGACGTCGTCCGCGACGACCCGGCCGTACCCGTGCGCGGCCCTCCAGTCCTGCGGCAGCGTCGCGGTGCCGACGGCGCGCAGCCGCACGCGCGCGAGGACGTCCTCGACCGGGAGCTCGGCCGGGTCGCGCCGGTCGCGCGTCGCGGAGTAGATCCGGTGGACGTGCCCGCGGACGAGGTCGGGCCAGTCCCGCTCGCCGCGCCCGGCCTGGTGGCAGGTCGCCATGAGGTTGGCCAGCCCGTAGACCGTCCCGTCGTCGGCGAGCAGGTGGTCGGAGCGGACGACGACCTCGACGCCGATCTCGGCGAAGGCCGTCCGCGCGAGGTCGCGCACCCGGGCCGCCTGCTCCTCGGTGAGGAAGGCGAAGTCTGGGTCGGGCGGCGAGGGGTCGCGACGCTGCCTGCGGAACAGCCCCATCGCCCCTCCTCGCCCGGTCCTGCGGGCGAGGCTACCGCCGATCAGCCGGGCAGGAGGAGGACCTTCCCGGTCGTCCCGCGACCCTCGAGGAGCCGGTGCGCGTCGGCCGCCTCGGCGAGCGGGAAGCGGGCCCCGACGCGGACGTCGAGCCGTCCGGCCGCGACCGCGCCGAGCACGGCGCCCGCCCGGGCGACGAGCTCCTCGCGCGTCGCGGTGTAGTCCCCGAGCACCGGGCGCGTGAGGTGCAGCGACCCTCCCTGGGACAGCCGCAGGGGCGGGACCGGGTCGACCGGACCGGAGGCGTTGCCGAAGGTGACCATCGTGCCGCGCCGGCGCAGCAGGCCGAGGCCGGTGTCGAAGGTGGCGGCACCGACGCCGTCGTAGACGACGTCGAGCGGTCTCGGCCCGGCGACGTCCTCGACGAGCGCGCCGAAGTCCCGCCCGTCGTCGTCGGCGTAGGGCAGGACGTGGTCGGCACCGGCCGCCCGCGCGAGCTCGGCCTTCGCCGGCGACCCGACCGTCGCGAAGACCTCCGCGCCCGCGGCCTTGGCCAGCTGGACGAGCAGGAGCCCGACCCCGCCCGCCGCGGCGTGGACGAGACAGCGGTGCCCCGCCGCCAGGGGGAAGGTGTCGGTGACGAGGTAGTGCGCCGTCATCCCCTGGAGCATGGCGGCGGCGGCCACCTCGGGGGCGACGCCGTCGGGGACGCGCACGGCCTTCTCCGCCGGCAGCGCGCAGCGCTGCGCGTAGGCGCCCATCGGCCCGGCCCAGGCGACGCGGTCGCCGACGGCCACCTCCGTCACGCCGTCGCCGACCGACTCGACCGTCCCGGCGGCCTCCTGGCCGAGCACGAACGGCCGCTCCACCGGGTAGAGCCCGCTGCGCTGGTAGACGTCGATGAAGTTCACGCCGACGGCCTCGACGGCGACGACGACCTCGCCCGGGCCGGCGAGCGGGTCGGGGACCTCCTCGCCGACGAGGGCCTCGGGACCGCCGTGCTCGTGCACCCTGATCGCGAACATGCCGGCGAGTCTAGGCCGCGGGCCCTGCCGCGCTTGCTGACCGGCGGGTCAGCAGTGGCTAGGCTGCGCGCCATGCCGTCGCTACCGTCCCGCGCCCGCGTCGTCGTCGTCGGCGGCGGGGTGATCGGCTCGTCCGTCGCCTACCACCTCGCCCACCTCGGCGAGGACGTCCTGCTCCTCGAGCGCGACCGGCTCACGTCCGGGACGACGTGGCACGCGG
>JBQGCR010000122.1:0-9708 GCA_052038585.1 Kineosporiaceae bacterium | reverse complement strand
CCTCAGGCGGCCTCGCCGAGCCACACCTCCCACGACGGGTCCCGGACGTCGGCGCCGCGGACCACCCAGGCGGCCCCGCGCGGGCTGTACGGGCGCGTCCGCAGCGTCCAGCCCTTCTCCTCCGGCGTGCGGTCGCCCTTGACGTTGTTGCAGCGCACGCAGCAGGCGACGAGGTTCTCCCAGGAGTCCGCGCCGCCGCGGCTGCGCGGGAGCACGTGGTCGACCGTCGTCGCGTGGGCGCCGCAGTACGCGCAGCGGTGGGCGTCCCGGCGCAGGACGCCACGCCGGCTCACCGGCACGCACCGCCCGTGCGGGGCCCGGACGTAGCGGCCGAGCAGGATGACCGAGGGCCGGGGCAGGGTCAGGGTGCCGCCGACGACGGGCGCCCCGGTGTCGGCGACGATCGTCGCCTTGCCGGCGAGGACGAGCACGAGGGCCCGCCGGAACGACACCACCGCGAGCGGCTCGTAGCCCGCGTTGAGCACGAGGGTTCGCATCTGCGCGCCTCCACTGTCCTGGCGACCGCCTGGCTGGCGGCCGCTCGGGGTCTTACCCGGTGACACGAGAAGGCGCCGTCCCCGGGGGACGACGCCTTCTGGACGACGACGCGCGCGACGGCGCACCTGGGCTGCTCGCACACGCGAGCGCGCCCATCGCACTTCGTACCGCGTCGGACACGCGGACCTCCGCCCTGCCGTCGTCGTCGCCTTCCAGGGCCAGCGTAGGCAGCCCCGGCGCGACAAGCACGTGTTTTCCCTCACGCAAAGCCGCCGGAGCCCCTCGCCTGCAGGGCGAGGGGCTCCGTGGAGGGGGCAGGAAAGCGCGGGGACGTGCGGTGCCGCCGGCTCAGAACCGGCCGAAGACCACCGAGGACGACCAGATCTTGTGCTTGCCGGTCGTCTTGCCGCTGCGCGGCGAGTCGTACATCCAGTTGCCGCCGGCGTAGATGCCGACGTGGTACGCCCGGCCGCCGGAGGTGAAGAAGACGAGGTCGCCGGGGCGGGCCTCGGACCGGGAGATCCGGCGTGAGGCGAGCATCTGGGCGTTCGCGGTGCGCGGCAGCGAGATGCCGACCTTGTCGAAGACGTAGACGGTGTAGCCCGAGCAGTCGAAGCCCGCCGTGGTCGACCCGCCCCAGCGGTAGGGGATGCCGAAGTACCGGGCGGCGATCGCCAGGACGCCCGAGCCGGCGGACGACGACGGCAGGGTGACGCGGGTCGACGTGCGCGACGCGCGCTCCGACGAGCGGGACGACGTCGGCGTCGCCGCGGCACGCGGGGCCGGGGCGGGGCGCGGCGCGGCCTTCTGCGCGGTGAAGCCGCTGGTGTCGAAGGCGACCTTGGCCGCGGCCGGCGCGGAGACCGCAGCGCCCGGCGCCGGGCCCTGCGGGGCGGCGAGGAAGGCGGCGTCGAGGGTGAGGGTCGCGGCGAGCGCGGTGGCGTCGAGCGACGCGGTGACCGGCTCGGCCTTCGTGACCGCCTGGGCCGGCAGGCCCATGGTCGCGACGAGGCCGGAGGACATCGCGATGACGACGCCGCTGCGGCCGATGGTGCCGACGTGCTCCGAGACGGCCGAGGACAGGGACGACAGAGGCGTGGCGGCCCGGGCGGTGGCCCGGTGGCGCGCGGGGGCGCGGTCGGTCACGGTCAACCTCTCCTACGCCTACGAGGTGAGCTGTCGGGTTCGGGCTGGAGAAGTCGCCCGGCCTCGCGTCCCCGGTCACCCGGGTCGTCCGGCTTCACCCCTAGGGACCGTCCCGGAGGACGGACCCGCGAGTGGGTCCCCCGCCTCTGCCGTGCGGTGGTCGAACCGGCCTCGGCGGTGGTGGCAGAGCTCGGCGTTCCACCGTGAGGGCCTCCCGGGAGGGGGAAGCGAGGCTGAACGTACCGTGAAACCTCGAGGGATGTCACATTCCCATCACGACTTTTTCCGAGCACTTCGTCACGTCAGCGAACCAATACGCATCGTGAGCACACGAACCCGACATCGTGCTCAGAGCAGGTCACCCTCGGTGAGAACGGGTCAGCTGGGGACGACGAAGACGTGCGCCGCGACGGTCTCGTCGAGGTGCACGGCACCTGTGGCGAGCCTCACGGCGATCTTGCCTCCGTCGCGCTCCGCGACCAGGACGCCACCGGGCCGCAGGCCCGCCCGGGAGAACTCGGCCATGAGCCCCGTGTCGGTCTGGATCGGCTCGCCGAGCCGACGGACCGTGAGGTCCCGGCCGCGGGGGCCGGACTCGACCGCCTCGAGGAGGGTGACGACGCCGTCGCGGAACGTCCCGCCGTCCGGCGTCCCGCCGAGCTCGTCGAGCCCGGGGATCGGGTTGCCGTAGGGCGACTCCAGGGGGCCGCTGAGCATGTCGAGGACCTTGCGCTCGACGCGCTCGCTCATGACGTGCTCCCACCGGCAGGCCTCGTCGTGGACGTACTCCCACTCCAGGCCGATGACGTCGACGAGCAGCCGCTCGGCGAGCCGGTGCTTGCGCATGACGCGCATGGCGCGCCGCCGGCCCTCCTCGGTGAGCTCCAGGTGCCGGTCGCCGGACACGTGCAGCAGGCCGTCGCGCTCCATCCGGGCGACGGTCTGCGACACCGTGGGGCCGGAGTGGCCGAGGCGCTCGGCGATCCGGGCGCGCAGCGGGGTGATGCCCTCCTCGTCCAGCTCGTAGACGGTGCGGAGGTACATCTCCGTGGTGTCGATGAGGTCGCTCACGGGCGGGCGCGTCCTTCCTGAGGTTCGTCAGCCCCCATTGTCGGCGCGCCGGGGGCCCGGGCGCCAACTAGCGTCGGTCGACGTGGGTTCCAGCGTGCTGTGGCTGCGTCGCGACCTGCGCCTGGGCGACCATCCGGCGCTGGTCGCCGCGGTGCGCGAGGGCGCGGACGGCGACGGCGTCGTCCCCCTGTTCGTCCTCGACCCTGCACTGTGGGAGCCGGCCGGCCCGCCGCGCCGGGCGTGGCTCGCGCGGTCCCTGGCCGACCTCGACCGGCGCCTGGGCGGCCGGCTCGTCGTCCGGCACGGCGACCCCGTCGACGTCGTCCCCGCCGTCGCCGAGGAGGTCGCGGCGTCCGGCGTGCACGTCACCGCGGACGCCGGACCCTACGGCCGGCGCCGCGACGCCGCCGTCGCCGCCGCCCTCGAGGCGGCGGGACGGACCCTCGTGGCGACCGGGACGCCCTACGCCGTCGGGCCGGGGTCGCTGACGACGGGGTCGGGCACGCCGTTCAAGGTCTTCTCGGCCTTCCGCCGGGCCTGGCTCGAGCACGGCTGGCCGCGTCCCGCCGAGACCGCGGGAGACCCGCAGGACTGGGCCGTGCGCGGCGTCCGGTCCGACGGGCTGCCGCAGGCGCCCGACCTCGGCGAGCTGCGGCTGCCCGACGCCGGCGAGGAGGCGGCGCTCGCGCGCTGGGCCGACTTCCTCGACGTCGTCGCCGACTACGCCGACACCCGCAACCTGCCCGCCCGGGCCGGCACCTCGCAGCTGTCGGTGCACCTCAAGTACGGCGAGGTGCACCCGCGGACCTTGCTGCACGACCTCGCGCGCCGGCGCACCGAGGGCGCCGACACCTTCCGCAGCGAGCTGTGCTGGCGCGACTTCTACGCCGACGTCCTGTGGCACCGGCCGGAGTCCGCCCGCGAGTACCTGCGCGAGCAGTTCGCCGGGATGCGCTACGACGACCCCGGCCGGACGAAGGCCGCCGCCGAGCGGCTCACCGCCTGGCAGGAGGGGCGGACCGGCTTCCCGTTCGTCGACGCCGGGATGCGCCAGCTGCGCGCCGAGGGCTGGGTGCACAACCGGGTCCGGATGGTCGTCGCGTCCTTCCTCGTCAAGGACCTGCACGTCGAGTGGCAGCACGGCGCCCGGTACTTCATGCACTGGCTGCGCGACGGCGACCTCGCGTCGAACAGCCACGGCTGGCAGTGGGTCGCCGGTTCGGGCACCGACGCCGCGCCGTACTTCCGGGTCTTCAACCCCGTGACGCAGGGCGAGAAGTTCGACCCCGACGGCAGCTACGTCCGCCGCTACGTCCCCGAGCTCGCGCACCTGTCCGGCAAGGCGGCGCACCGCCCGTGGGACGCCGCCGACGGCTACGCCCACGGCTACCCCGAGCCGGTCGTCGACCACGCCGCCGAGCGCGCCGAGGCCCTCGCCCGGCTGGCGGAGATCAGCGGCAGGTGACCAGGCAGCCGGAGGGGCCCGCATGATGCCGCGACTCGCTCGCATCGTGTGGGGGACCGGGACCCTGACCCGCACGTGCACCGTCCCGGCCTCACCGACGACCGTCGCCGCCTCGCTGAGGCACCATCTCGGGGCGCAGGATCTGCCCGAGCGTCGGCCCCGCACGATCCACCTGAGCGTCGAAGGAGGCCCCGGCGACGGACACCTCGAGAGGGTGCGGGCATTCCTGGAACCCAGGGACGAGGGCGGCACGACGATCCGGGTGACCCAGACGATGCGCGGCCTCCCGAAGTGGTCCACCGTCGCCGCCATCACAGCCGGCCTGACCATCGCCGCCGTCGGCAGCGCCTGGAGCGCTGACGCGGCGGTCAGCCAGGGAGACGTGGCCAGGCTGCTCGGGATACCGACCAGCTGCGCTCCGTACACGCTCGCCCGGCTGGGCACATGGTGGAGTCGGAGCCGGCACGCCTGGGACGTCGAGACCATCGCCCGGTCCGCTCGCGACTGACGTCGTGGATCAGGGTCGGCGCCGGGGGCTGTGCACGTGGGCGGGGTCACAGCGGCGCGGGGAATCGAGCGTTTTAGTTGAAGGTTCATCCAGCCATGACCGTCACCGACCTCACCGTCACCCCGCTCGCCATCGACGACGCCGCCGCGGACCTGCTGTTCCGCGAGGCCCGCACGCCGCGCGCGTTCACGAACGAGCCGGTCACCGACGACGAGATGCGCGCCGTCTACGAGCTCGTGAAGTTCGCGCCCACCGCGCTCAACGCCCAGCCGCTGCGCGTCACGCTCGTCCAGTCCGCCGAGGGCCGCGCGCGGCTGAACCGGCACATGGGCGAGGGCAACCGCGAGCGTGTCGCGACCGGCCCGGTCGTCGCGGTCCTCACGGCCGACCGCCGCTTCCACGAGCACCTGCCGACCCAGTTCCCGCACTACGCCGGCGCCCGCGACATGTTCGAGGCGGACGAGACCGCACGCACCGCGACCGCGCGGCTGTCCGCCGGGCTCCAGGCGGGCTACTTCATCCTCGGCGTCCGCGCCGTCGGCCTCGACATCGGCCCGATGACCGGCATGGACGCCGCCGGCGTCGAGGCCGAGCTCTACCCCGAGGGCGACCGCGAGGTGCTCCTCGTCGCCGTCGTCGGCCACGCCGACCACGCCGCCGGCTTCCCCCGCGGCCCGCGCCTGGCGTACGAGGACGTCGTCGAGACGATCTGAAACTGTTCTCCGGCAGCGAAAGACGTTGCCCACCTCCCGAGGCGGACGTACGGTGGCCGTACACGGGAAAGGAGGTGGTCCGGAGTTGGATATCAACAGGACGCGTGAGGTGGCTGTCCGCTAGCCGCAGCCCGACCAGGACGCACTGCCGTCCCGGCCCGAAGCGGCCGGCGACTTCCAGGCAGTCCACCGCAGCCCGCGAGTGCCGTGCATCGTCCAGCACGGCTCACCCCGGCCATCCGGGGTGGCCTCGCGGGCTGTTGCCTGTCCGGGGGCGGGAGAGCCCGGCGCGGAAACCCAGGTGCGCCGCGCGGCGCACCTGCCTAGCGTGATCGCATGTCCCGCACCGGATCCCTGACCGTCAGACCCTGCACGGACGACGACGTCGACGCCGTCCTCGCCCTCGTCCGCGCCGACGAGGAGCGCGTCGGGGGCCGCCCCTCCCAGGTCGTCGCCGACGACGTGCGGGACTGGTGGCGGACCGTCGACCTCCCGGCCGACTCCTTCCTCGTCCACGACGGCGACCGGCCCGAGCCCGTCGCCGTCGCGTGGCTCGAGCGCCCCGGGGACGACCTCGCGGTGACCTACCCGATCGCCCCGGGCCGGCACGACCTCGTCGACCTGCTCGTCGACCGCGCGCAGGCGCGGGCCGCGGGCAGCGGCGTCGGCCGGCTCCACGTCGCGGTCATGGTGCCCGACGCCGAGGCCGAGGCGCTGCTCGAGCGGCGCGGGTACGCCGCCGTCCGCCACTTCTGGGAGATGGCGATCGCCCTCGACGCCCCGCCCGTCGAGCCCGCGCTCGCCGGCGGCCTGACCGTGCGCGCCGTGACGCCCGACGACCTGCGCGCGTTCCACGCGACGACCGCCGAGGCCTTCGCCGACCACTGGGAGAACCACCCCCTGGGCTTCGACGAGTGGTGGTCGCGGCGCAGCGCCGAGCCCGACCTGGACCTCGCCTGGTGGTTCCTCGTCGAGGACGGCGACGACGTCCTCGCCGCCGCCCGGAGCGTCCCCGGCCGCAACGGCGGCGTCTACGTCGCCACGCTCGGCGTCCGCCGTCCGGCCCGCGGCCGCGGCCTGGCCAAGGCGCTGCTCGCGCACACCTTCCGGCGCGCGTGGGACGCCGGGTTCCGGCGGGTCACCCTCGGCGTCGACGCGCAGAGCCCGACCGGCGCGACGGCGCTCTACCGGTCGGTCGGCATGACGGTCGAGCTCGAGACGGCGGTCTGGGAGACGCGTCTCGCCTCCTCCTGACGATCAGGGCTCGGGGTGCCGGGCGTCGTAGGCGAGGAACCGGCGCTGCGCGCGCGCCAGGAGCAGGACGACGGCGACGCACGCCAGGCCGCCGAGCAGCGGGGTCAGGGCCTCCCCGAGGAGGTCGCCGCCGGTCCCGGCGACGAGGTCGCCCAGGCGCGGGCCGCCGGCGACGACGACGATGAAGACGCCCTGGAGCCGGCCGCGCAGCGCGTCCGGGGTCGCGGACTGCAGGATCGTCGTCCGGTAGACCGCCGAGACCGCGTCCGCCGCACCGGCCGCGACGAGGCAGAGGGCCGCCGGCCAGAGCAGCGGCGAGACGCCGCTGCCGGGGTCGTGCCCCCCGGCGGCGAGCAGCACCGCGCCGAACGCGGCGATCGACACGCCCCACGCGACGACGCAGACGACGACGGCGACGCCCTGACGGTGGACGTTCCCGAGCCGGCCGGAGAAGACCCCGGCGACGACGGACCCGATCGCGACCGCGGCGACGAGCAGGCCCGCGGTCTGCGCGCCGCCGCCGAGCACGACGGTGCCGACCGCGGGCAGGATCGCCCGCGGCATCGCGAGGACCATCGCGGCGAGGTCGACGAGGAAGGTCATCCGCACGTTCGGCCGGGTGCCGAGGAACCGCAGCCCCTCGACGACGGACCGGAGCCCGGCCCTCGTCCCGGCGTGCGTCGGGGGCAGCGGCCGCAGCCGCCAGACCGCGTAGAGCGCGGCGAGGTAGGTGACGACGTCGATCGTGTACACGGTCTCGTAGCCGTACCGACCGACGAGGAGGCCGGCGATGATCGGGCCGACGGCGAAGCCGAGCGTGAACGACAGCGTCGTCAGCGCGTTCGCCGCCGGCAGCAGCTCGGGGCGCAGGATGGCCGGCAGGATCGCCTGCCGCGCAGGGTTGTTCACCGCGAAGGCCGCCGACTGCAGGGCGACGAGCCCGTAGAGCAGCCCGACGGAGCCGACGTCGAGCCACGCCTGCAGGGCCGTGGCGATCGACACGACCCAGAGCACGAGGCTCGCGCCGAGGGCGACCCGGCGCCGGTCGTGGGCGTCGACGAGGGAGCCGCCGTAGAGCCCGAGGACGACGAGCGGCACGAGCCCGAAGAGTCCGACGAGCCCGACGGCGGCGCTGGACCCGGTGAGGTCGTAGACCTGCAGCGAGATCGCGACGACGGCGAGCTGCTGCCCGACGTTGGCCAGGGACAGCCCGGTCCAGAGGCGGCGGTACTCGGCGCTCTCGCGCAGCGGGGTGAGGTCGGCGAGCAGGGACTTCAGGGCTGTCGCCTCGTCGTCGTCCACGGCGTCGGGTCGCCGACGTCGGCGGTCCCGCCACCGGCGGTGAGGTAGACGAGCCGGTCGTGCAGCCGCGAGGGGCGGCCCTGCCAGAACTCCACCTCTCGGGCGCGGACGAGGTAGCCGCCCCAGTGCTCCGGCACCGGGACGTCGTCGTCCCGGCCGGTGTCCGGCCAGCGGGCGGCGAGCTCGGCCCACCGGGCCTCGAGCACGTCCCGCCCGGCGACCGGCTCGGACTGCCGGCTGACCCAGGCCCCGATCCGCGACGCCCACGGCCGGCTCGCGAAGTACGCCGCCGTCTCCTGCCTGGGCACGCGCTCGGCGAGGCCGAGCACCGTGACCTGCCGCTGCAGCGGCAGCCAGGCGAAGGTCAGGGCCACGCGCGGGTCGGCGTCGAGCTCGGACCCCTTGCGGGAGCCGTGGTTGGTGTAGAAGACGAAGCCGCGCGCGTCGGCCCCCTTGAGGAGCACCGTGCGGGTGCTCGGGCCCCCGGTGCCGACGGACGCGACGACCATCGCGTTCGGCTCCGGGAGGTCAGCGGCGGCGGCGTCGGCGTACCAGCGCTCGAACATCGCCAGCGGCGTCGGGGCCAGGTCGGCCTCGTCCAGGGCCCCGATCTCGTAGGACACCCGGCGTCCGGCGTAGCCGTCGTCCGGACGCTCGCCCGTCGTGTGACTCACCCCGCCAGTCTCCCCCGGTCCGGGTCTGGCATCCTGCCCGGGGGGTCGAGCGAAGCGGCCGACCCGCGGCGGACGGGAGTGGTCATGGCGGAGTTCGTGCCCGGGCTCGAGGGCGTCGTCGCCTTCGAGACGCAGATCGCCGAGCCCGACCGCGACGGCGGCGCCCTGCGCTACCGCGGCGTCGACATCACCGAGCTCGTCGGCAAGGTCTCCTTCGGCAACGTCTGGGGCCTGCTCGTCGACAACCGCTTCCACCCCGGCCTGCCGCCCGCCGAGCCCTTCCCGCTGCCGGTGAACACCGGCGACGTGCGCGTCGACGTCCAGTCCGCCCTCGCCCAGCTCGCGCCGATCTGGGGCTTCCGGCCGCTGCTCGACATCGACGCGGACCAGGCCCGCGAGGACCTCGCCCGGGCGTCGGTCATGGCGCTGAGCTTCGTCGCCCAGTCCGCCCGCGGCCGGGACAAGCCGATGGTGCCGCAGCGCGAGGTGGACAAGGCGGCGACGGTCGTCGAGCGCTTCATGATCCGCTGGCACGGCGAGCCGGACCCGCGGCACGTCGAGGCGGTCGACGCCTACTGGGTGAGCGCCGCCGAGCACGGGATGAACGCCTCGACCTTCACCGCCCGGGTCATCGCCGGCACCGGCGCGGACGTCGCCGCGTGCCTGTCCGGCGCCGTCGGCGCGATGAGCGGGCCGCTGCACGGCGGCGCCCCGTCGCGGGTGCTCCACCTGATCGAGGGCGTCGAGCGCACCGGCGACGCCGGCGCCTACGTCCGGGACGTGCTCGACCGCGGCGAGCGGCTCATGGGCTTCGGCCACCGCGTCTACCGCGCCGAGGACCCGCGGGCGCGGGTCCTCCGCGAGACGGCCCGCCGGCTCGGCGCCCCGCGCTACGAGGTCGCCGCCGCGCTCGAGGAGGCCGCGCTCGCAGAGCTCCACGAGCGCCGCCCGGACCGGGTGCTCGCGACGAACGTCGAGTTCTGGGCCGCCGTCGTCCTCGACTTCGCCCAGGTCCCGGCGCACATGTTCACCCCGATGTTCACGTGCGCCCGCACCGCCGGCTGGGCGGCGCACGTC
>JBQGCR010000121.1:0-6151 GCA_052038585.1 Kineosporiaceae bacterium | reverse complement strand
GTGAACAGCCGGCTGTCGTTCCAGTCGGCCCAGATCGCCTTCTCGTCGAAGTACTCCGGCCACTTGCGGTCGGACTCCAGCGCCGGGTCGTAGGCGTACGTGCCCGACGTCATCGGGGCGCCGCTGCCGCCGATCTCGGGGTTGGCGGTGCTGCTCTTGCCCTGCCACATCTCCGCCGGGATCGCCGGCGGCAGCTCGGTCAGGCCGGTGTTGTTCGGCGAGTCGTTGACCGGGGCGGAGCAGTCGTACTTCGGCCCGGAGACGCCGGTCGCGAAGTCGTAGGAGTTGTAGGCGGCGTTGTCGCCGACGCAGTACGGCCAGCCGTAGAAGCCGGGCTCGTCGACGATGTTCCACTCGACCCGTCCGTCGGGACCGCGGGAGGGGTTCGCGGCACCGGCGTCCGGCCCGTAGTCGGCGACGAGGACGGCGTTCGTCTGCTCGTCGAGCCCGATCCGGAACGGGTTGCGGAAGCCCATGGCGAAGATCTCCGGGCGCGTGCGCTCGGTGCCGGGGGCGAAGAGGTTGCCGGCCGGGACGTCGTAGCCGCCCTCGTCCTTCGGGGTGATCCGCAGGACCTTGCCGGACAGGCTGTTCGTGTTCGCCGAGGAGCGCTGGGCGTCCCACGCGGCACGACCGGCCCGCTCGTCGAGCGGCGCGTACCCGTCCGAGGCGAAGGGGTTGGTGTTGTCGCCGGTGGCGATGTAGAGGTTGCCCAGGGTGTCGAACTCCAGCGCCCCGCCGGCGTGGCAGCACTCGTTGCGCTGCACCGGGATGTCGATGACCGGGGTCGCGGACGACGCCACGAGCCGGTTGTCCTGCACCGTGAACCGGGTGACCCGGTCGACCGACTGCGTGCCGGCCGGTGAGTGGTACAGGTACAGCCAGCTGTTCGTCGCGAAGTCGGGGTCGAGGGCGATGCCGAGCAGGCCGAACTCCTGGCCCGTGTAGACCGGCACGGTCCCGGCCGTCGACACGTTGCCGTTCGGCAGGATGACGCGCACGTCACCGCCCCGGTCGACGTAGAACACCCGGCCGTCCTCGGCGATGTCCAGCTCCATGGGGTTGGAGGTGTTGTCGTCGAGGGTGACCTTCTCGAAGCTCTCGGGCAGCGTCGCGGCGCAGTCGGCGGGCTGGACGCCTGCCGCCGTGCGGATCCCGCCGAGGACGTGGTCGAGGAACTGCGGCTCGGCGAAGCTCGCGTCGGTGTGCCCGAGGCCGGTGTACCAGGCCCGCCCGCCGTCGTAGTCGCGGCACCACGAGATCGGGTGCTCGGCACCCATCGTGCCGCCGGTGTACGTGCTCTCGTCGAGCGAGGCGAGCACGTGCACCTTGCCGAGGGGGTTGGTGCGGAAGTTGTAGAGCTCGTCGGTGCGCTCCCACAGGCTCGGCAGCTCGGCCGTCGAGGGGTGGGCGTGGTCGTGCACCTTGACGGTGTGGTCCGGCGTGCCCGGCGGGTGGCCCTGGAAGTAGGCGCCGACGAGCTCGCCGTACCACGGCCAGTCGTACTCGGTGTCGGACGCCGCGTGGATGCCGGCGTAGCCGCCGCCGGCCTCGATGTACCGCTCGAACGCCGCCTGCTGGCCCGCGTCGAGGACGTCACCGGTCGTCGAGAGCCAGATGACGACGTCGTACCTGGCGAGGTTCTCGTCGGTGAAGGCCGCACCGTCCTCGGTCGCGTCGACGGTGAACCCGTGGTCCTCACCGAGCTTCTCGATCGCCGCGACGCCCGCGGGGATCGAGCCGTGCCGGAACGCGGCCGTCTTGCTGAAGACGAGCGCGCTGAAGGGGTCGGTCTCACCGTGACCGGGGTGGGCCGCCGCGGGAGCGGCCGTCCCCAGCGCCACCAGCGGCAGCGCGACGAGCGCGGCCACGGTCGCGGCGACGGTCCGCCGTGACCTGGCTCGTGCCCGTGACATGAGCAGTTTCATGCCCTACTCCTCCTCGAGAGGCGTTCGACGGCGGACGTCCGCACAGGCGGATGTCCGCACCTTGCTCCGAGCCACGGCCGCGGTCGCGGTCGTGGCACTGGACGATCGGGCCGTCCCGGCGGCCCCTCGTCCTCACCGGTGGGTCGAGGACCCTCCGGACGTCATGCGGTGGCCCCGGCCAGCTCCCCGAGCGGCCGGGCGGGCCGGCGGACCGGCACGAGGGTGGGGTCGGTGAACAGGCGCCGCGTCGTCCGCAGCGCCCCGCCGCGGACGGCTGCGCTGAAGCCGAGGGTCGAGGGCTCCACCCGCAGCCCGGCGCGCGGTGCGAAGACCTGGCCCGGCAGGTCGCGCTCGAGCCGGTCGGCGAACCACGGGCCGAGCGCGGCGAAGTAGCCGCCGAGCACGACGACGTCGGGGTCGAGGAGGTTGACCAGGCTGGCGCAGCCGCGCACGAGGCCGTCGCCGACCCGGTCGAGCGCCCGCAGGGTGTCGGCGTCCCCGGCGACCGCCCGGGCGCGCAGGACCGCGAGGCGCTCGACGACGTCGACCGACGGGTCGCGCACCGGGTCCTCCGAGGCGGCGGCGACGTCGAGCAGGGCGCCGAGCCCCACCACGGTCTCCCAGCAGCCGACCCGGCCGCACCGGCACAGCCGGCCCGCGGGGTCGACCTGCATGTGGCCGAGCTCGCCGGCGAAGCCGCGCCCGCCGCGCAGGAGCCGGCCGCCGGAGACGATGCCGCCGCCGACGCCGGTCGCCCCGGTGACGAGCAGGAGGTCGCGGGTGCCCGCCGTCCGCCGGACGTCGAGCTCGGCGACGGCTGCGAGGTTGGCCTCGTTGTCGAGGTCGAGCGGCGCAGACCGCGTGCCGAGCGGGGACCCGGCCGCGGCGAGCAGGTCCCGCAGCGGGTCGAGGACGGCGGTGTCGTGCCAGCCGAGGTTCGGCGCCTCGACGACGACGCCCGAGGCGGGGTCGACGACGCCGGGCACGGCGAGGGTCAGCCCGACGGGCACGGCCCCGCGGTCCACGAGCGGGTCGAGCACCTCCCCGACCGCAGCGGCGAGCCGGGTGAGCACGGCGACCGGGTCGAGTCCGACGGTGTCCAGGCCGACCCGGCGCTCGGTGAGCGCCTCGCCGCGCAGGTTCAGCGCGAGGACCGAGACGTACTCGACGTCGATCACGGCGCCGAGCGCGACGAAGTCGGTGTCGTCGACGACGAGCACCCGGCCCGGCCGGCCGGTGGCGCCCTGGAGGGTGCCCTCCTCGCGCACCAGCCCGCGCGCGAGGAGCTCGGTGACGAGGCTGGACACCGTCGCCTTGTTGAGACCGGTGTCGACGGCGACGCCGGCGCGCGAGCGGCCGCCCGTGCGGCGCAGCTGGACGAGGACCGCGGCGAGGTTCTGCCGGCGGACGCCGCTCTGGTCGGCGGTCAGGAGACCGGTCGTCGCCGGCCGTGGCCGACCCCCGAGCTCACCCTGCACGCCGTCTCCTCGTCCCGTCACGCCCCGCGTCGTCGCGAGTACGTTGGGTGCCCAAACTAAGGAGCCGATTCACAGGGAGTCAACAGGTTCGTCCAGATTTGCTCGGAGAAGTCCGAGGTGCTGCGGTCTGCGGGGCGGCGCAGCCGGACTGGGGTGGGAGCGCCCCGTTCCTCCCCTTCGCTCCCCCGGGAGCGCCGAGGCGCAGCACCCACCAGTGATATAGCGCCCGGGGCGACGGCGTGCAAGACCCGGGACCACCGCGACCGCGGGTGATCCGCCTGCAGCGCAGCGGGATCGGGACGGTCTCACCCGAGGACGGCGGGTTCGTCCTCGACGTTCTCGGGCAGGCGGCGGGGGCCCGCCTCGGCCGGCCGGGGCACGTCCTGGCGGTGCAGCCGGGCGGCGAGGATCGCGACGTCGTCCTCCGCCCTCGGCCCGACCATCTCGGCCAGCACCGCGTCGCAGAGGTCGTCGAGCGAGCCGTCACGCGCGGCCAGCCGCTCGACGGTGGAGACGAGCCGGTGCAGGCCGTCGTCGAGGGACTGGTCGCGCCGCTCGACGAGCCCGTCGGTGTAGAGCAGGACGGTGGTCCCCCGGTCGAGGACGAGCACGTTCTCCGTGCGCTCGGCGTCGGGCACCACGCCGAGGAGCAGCTCTGCCTCGAGCCCGGTGACCGGCACGACGCGCCCGTCGGGGTGGACGACGAGCGGCGGCGGGTGACCCGCGTTGGCCCACTCGAGCCGGGTGACGCCGCGGTACGCCTCGTCCGGTGTCTGCTGCAGCCGCGCGACCACCGCGGTCGCCGTCGTCCGCACCCCGAGGGTGATCATGGCCTCGTCGACGCCGCGCAGCACCTCCGCCGGACCGGCCTTGCTGTAGACGGCGATGCCCCGCAGCAGCGACTTGACCTGGGCCATCCCCGCGGCCGCCTCGCTGTCGTGCCCGAGCACGTCGCCGATGACGAGCAGCGAGCTGCCGTCCGGCTGGAGGAAGAAGTCGTACCAGTCGCCCCCGACCTGGGCGGACTCCGTCGCGGCGGTGTAGCGGACGACCACCTGGACGTGGTCGGGCTCGGCCGGCTCGGTGAGCAGCGAGCGCTGGAGCCGCTCGGCGAGGCGGCGCTGCTGCCGGTCGAGGCGGCCGTTCTCCAGCGCGAGGCCGGCGCGCCCGGCGACGTGGGACGCCGTGAGCCGCACGTCCTGGCTCACCGGGCCGCGCGCGGCGTCGTTGAACAGGCTCATGATGCCGACCGCGCCGTGGGAGCCGACGAGGGGGAAGACGACGGCGGACCGGGGCGCGAGCCGCTCGACGAGCTCCGCCGCGCGGCCGGGGGGCAGCATCGCGAGCACCTGGGCCGTCGCGTCGTCCTCGAGCACCTGCACCGCGGACCCGGCGACGGCGTCCGCGACGAGCGGCAGCCCCGAGAGGTGGGGCAGCCGCTCGCGGGCGTACTCCTCGGCCAGCGGCGCCAGCTCGCGGTCACGGTGGGCGGCCGCCGCCCATGCGAGCCCGCGGACCGCGTCGGCCTGGCCCTCGTCCTCGACGAGGGTGACGACCGCCCAGTCGGCGAGCTCGGGGACCGCGATGCGGGCGAGGCGGCGCGCCGCCTGGAAGGCGTCGGGGGCGGAGACGACCTGCTCGGACACCTGGGACAGCAGGACGGCTCGGCGCGACTCGCGCTGGGCGCGCTCGGCCAGCCGCACGCGGTCGCTGATGTCGAGGAAGGAGACCGCGAGGCCGTCGTCGTTGCGCCACGCGCGCACCTCGTACCAGGCGTCGAGCGGCTCGGGGTAGTACGCGTCGAAGGCCGTCGCCTCCCCCGTGGCCATGGTCCGCCGGTAGTGGGTCTCGAAGTCCGACCCCGGGGCCAGCGGGAAGAGGTCCCAGACGACGCCGCCGAGCAGCTCGTCCCGCGACCGGCCCAGCACGCGCTCGGCCTCGGCGTTGACGTAGGTGAACCGCCACTGCGGGTCGAGGGCGAAGAAGGCGGTCGCCATGGCCTCCAGGACCCGCTCGAGCTTGGCCTCGCCCTCGCGCTGGCTCGTCGTGTCGTACGCCGCGCCGACGAGCCGGGCGGTCCGGCCGTCGTCGCCGGCCACGGCACGGCCGCGGGCGGCCACCCACCGCGTCCGCCCGCCGGGCAGGACGACGCGGTACTCGGCGTCGAAGACCCCGACGCGCTCGACGGCCCCGCGCAGCGCCTGCGACACCGTCGGCAGGTCGTCGGGGTGGACCCGCGCGTCGAACGCCGCGATCGTGCTGCCGAACCCGTCGGCCTCGTAGCCGAACATCGCGAGCAGCGCGTCGTCCCAGGCGAGCTCGCCGGTCTCGAGGTTCCAGATGAAGGTGCCGACCCCGGCGGCCTCGAGCGCGAGGTCGGCGAGGGCACGCCGGGCCTGCTCGTCGGCCGTCGTCCCGTCCACGCGCACCCCGTCCCGGACTGCCGGCCCTCGCGACTGGCTCGTGCAAGCCTAGCCGCGCCCACGCCCTCCCCCGGGCCGTGCCGAACGGCAGGTCACCCGGGCTGCGCATCCGCCGGCCGGCGGGGCCATCATGGGGGCGTCCCGCCCTGATCCCACCGGCACGACGACGTGCCCCAGCCCCGGAGGACCCCATGTCCGAGACGACGGCGACCGCCCCCTCGTGGCCCGCGCACGACCCCGCGACGTACCGCGTCGTCCCGGCGTCGTCGGTCCCGCTCGACGCCGGCCGCGTGCAGTCCCTGCTCGCCGCCGAGTGGGAGCG
>JBQGCR010000120.1:0-18724 GCA_052038585.1 Kineosporiaceae bacterium | reverse complement strand
CCCCCGGCGGACGCCGATGCCGTCGCGCCCGTCGCCGTCCCAGTCGCCGACCAGCGGCGTGTCGGAGGCGCGGCCGTAGCGGACGCCGACGTCGGCGACGCCCGTCGTCGTCCGCATGCGCAGGTAGAAGATCCCGCCGGCGGGGTCGCGGCGGAACAGGCCGGGCGAGTCGTCGCCGTCGCCGTCCCAGTCGCCGACCAGCGGGACGTCCGAGGCGCGGCCGAACGTCGCCGTGAGGTCGGCGGGGCCCGAGGTGCTCGACAGCCGGGCGAGGAACGTCCCCAGCCCGGTCGCCGGGTCGCCGCGCCGGACGCCCGGCGTCGTCCCGGCGGCGGGCGTCGCGGTGTAGACGCGCTGCACGGACGCGCGGGCGTCGGCGAGGTAGCGGGTGTACGCGCCGCCGGTGTAGGCCGCCCACGGCGACCAGTCCGCACCGCCGCCGGAGAGCCGGTACGCCACGCTGGCGTTGCACCGCGCGTCGAACGCGCAGGCGTCGCTCACGTCGGGGTGCCAGCGGGAGTTGATCTGCCACAGACCGCGGTCGCGCGAGCCGTCCGAGTTCGTGTGCAGCGCAGCGGGGTTGCACGTCGACTCGCCGATGCCGACGGCGACGGCGACGACGGCGTCGGCGGCGTCGAAGCCGCCGCTGCGGGCGGCGCGGGTGCAGACGTCGACCGTGGCGGCGGGCACGGCGTCGGTCGTCGGGGCCACCGTGCGGGCGTCCCCGCCGTCGGCGGGCACGCGGGACGCGGTGGTCGCGCCTGCGTCGGGGGTGGGGGAGAAGGTCAGCAGGAGCGTCGTCGACAGTGCCGCGACGGCTGCCAGGGCGGTGCAGCGAGGAGGCATGGAGGGTAGGTCTACCAGAGGTGCGCCCGAGGTGCCCCTTACGGTGAGGGCATGCGCCTCCCGCTGCGGACCCGGGTCGTCACCGGGATCTACGACCGCCTGCTGTCCGCCGACATCGCGACGATGACGCCGCGGCAGCTCGCCCGGGCCCGGACGGCCCCGCCCGCCACGGGCCCCGCGGCGCTCGTCTTCGGCCGCCCGGAGCCGGGGGTGCGCTGGGAGGACACGACGGTCGCGGGCGACGGCGGCGCGCGGCTCGCCGTCCGGGTCGCCACGCCGGCGCGGCCGGCGACCGGCCCGCGGCCGCTGCTCGTCCACCTGCACGGCGGTGGCTGGGTGGTCGGCAACCACCGCGCGGCCGCGTGGCTGTGCAGCGGGCTCGCGGACGCCGTCGACGCCGTCGTCGCGTCCGTCGACTACCGCATGGCGCCGGAGCACCGCTTCCCGACCGCGGTGCTCGACTGCCTCGCGGCGACCGCGGACCTCGCGGCCCGGGCGGACGCGCTCGGCGCCGACCCCGCGCGGGTGGCCGGGCGCGGCGACAGCGCCGGCGGCAACCGGTCCGCCGCCGTCGCGCTGCTCGCCCGGGACGCCGGCGGCCCGGCGCTCGCCGCGCAGGTCCTCGTCTACCCGGCGACGGACGCGACGCTGTCCTCCCCGTCGGTGCACCGGCTGGCGCACGCCCCGGTCCTCGACCTCGACGACATCCACGGCTACCGCGCGCACTACCTCGGCCCCGACGGCGACCCGACGGACCCGCGCGTCTCCCCGCTGCTCGCCGCCTCGCACGCCGGCCTGCCGCCCGCGCTCGTGCAGACGGCCGAGCACGACCCGCTCGTCGACGACGGCGCCCGCTACGCGCAGGCGCTGCGCGAGGCCGGGGTGCCGGTGCGGTACACCCGGTACGAGGGCGTCCCGCACGGCTTCCTGTCGATCCCCGGGGTCGTCGGCGCGCCGGCGTTCCAGGCGCGCGCCGAGATCGCGCAGTTCCTCGCCGAGACGCTCTAGGCGGCGAGCGTCGCGGCGAGGAAGGCGCCCAGCTCCTCGTCCGGGATCCCCTGCGCCGCAGCGGGGGTGAGCTTGAGGGTCCCCTTGTCGGTCCAGAGCTCACGGTGCCGCTCGAGGAAGCCGGCGTCGGCGTCCGCGCGCCAGCCGTACAGCGAGAGGCCGTGGCTCCAGATCCCGACGTGGAGCCGTCGCGACCCCACGACGAACGTCGGCATCTTGTACGACAGGACGACCGTCAGCCCCGGGTGCGCCTGCCGCGCAAGCCGTTCCACCCGGTCGTAGAGCGGCCGGTGCTGCGCGGGCGCCGTGGCCAGGTAGGCCGCGACGTCGTCGTCCGTCGTCATCGTCCCTCCCTCAGCCGACCGGCAGGGGCTGCGGCTCCGGGGACGTGCCGTCGCCGAAGGGGCTGCCGCCGAGCGACTCCCGGCCGTGCGGCTCGAGCCAGCCCGACAGGTCCGGGCCCTTGGGCACGACGCCGGTCGGGTTGATGTCGCGGTGCACCGCGTAGTAGTGCCGCTTGATGTGGTCGAAGTCGACCGTGTCCCCGAAGCCGGGGGTCGTGAACAGGTCGCGCGCGTAGGCCCAGAGCACCGGCATCTCGCTGAGCTTGGACCGGTTGCACTTGAAGTGGCCGTGGTAGACGGGGTCGAAGCGCACGAGCGTCGTGAAGAGCCGGACGTCGGCCTCGGTGATCGTGTCGCCCATGAGGTACCGCCGGGTGGACAGGCGCTCGGTGAGCCAGTCGAGGGCGGTGAAGAGCCGGTCGTACGCGGCCTCGTAGGCCTCCTGGGAGCCGGCGAACCCGCAGCGGTAGACGCCGTTGTTCACCTCGGTGAAGACGCGCTGCATGACGTCGTCCATCTCGGCGCGCAGCGCCTGCGGGTACAGGTCCGGGGCGCCCTCGCGGTGGAACTGCGACCACTCCGTGATCATGTCGAGCGTGATCCACGGGTAGTCGTTCGTCACGGCCTCGCCCGTGCGCTCGTCGACCATGACCGGCACGGTGATCCCGCGCGGGTAGTCGGGGAAGCGCCGGAAGTAGGCCTCCTGGATGCGCTCCATGCCGAGCACCGGGTCCTTGCCGCCGGGGTCGAGGTCGAAGGTCCACGAGCGGGCGTCGTGCGTGGGCCCGCAGACGCCCATCGAGATGACGTCCTCGAGGCCGAGCAGGCGGCGGACGACGATCGCGCGGCTCGCCCACGGGCAGGCCCGGCTCACGACGAGCCGGTACCTGCCCGGTTCCACGGGGTAGCCGAAGCGCCCGTCGCGGGTGATCCGCGTCCCGATGTAGTTCTGGTCCCGGGTGAACTCACCCTGCTCGACGTAGCGTCCCTGCTCTCCCATGCGGCGATCCTCTCCCGCCGGCGCTCAGGCCGCGAGCGTGGCGTGCATCTCCCAGACGAGGATCTCGGCGTCCGTCGTCGCCGTGACCCGCTGCCCGCCGGTCGCGGTGAAGCGGACGGCGTCCCCCTCGGCGAGCTCGCCGGCCCCCTCGAGCGTCACCGTGCCGCGGGGCACGAAGAGGTGGAGGAACGGGGCGTCCGGCAGCTCGACGGACCCGCCCGGCGCCAGGCGTGCCGCGTGGAGGGCGGCGAAGCGGTTGCGGATCCGGATCGCCGCGGCGCCGTCGTGGTCGGGCCTGCCGGAGGCGACGGGGACCAGGCCGCCCGTGAGCAGCTCGCCGTCGATCTCGAGCTGCTCGTAGCCCGGCGCGACCGCCTGCTCGTCGGGGACGACCCACATCTGCACGAAGTGCACGGGCTCGGTGTGCTGCTCGCCGGCCAGGCGCCAGGAGTCGTTCTTCTCGCTGTGGAGGATGCCGGTGCCGGCGCTCATCCGCTGCGCCAGACCGGGGTAGATGACGCCGCTGTGCCCGGTCGAGTCCTGGTGGACGAGCGAGCCGCGCATGACCCAGGTGACGATCTCCATGTCCCGGTGCGGGTGGGTCTCGAAGCCGGAGCCGGCACGGACGACGTCGTCGTTGTTCACGAGCAGCAGGCCGTGGTGGGTGTTCCGCGGGTCCCGGTGGTGACCGAAGCTGAACGAGTGCTTGCTGTCCAGCCAGTCGATCGTCGTGGCGAAGCGGTCCGCGGCACGGCGGACGTCGACCGTCGGGTGAGCTGGGTGGCCATGACCGTCTCCTTGACCTCTCGAGTGCATGACATGTCATGCGGTGTGCTCGGCGCAACGATACATGACGCGTCATCATTCCTGTAGGCTGCCGGGGTGACGCGCTGGCTCGACGAGGAGGAGCAGGCGGCCTGGCGGGCGCTGCTCGCGATGACCGCCCGGCTGGAGAACGCCCTCGGCCGTCACCTCGCGGCGTCGTCCGGCCTGTCGCTCGCCGACTACGACGTGCTCGTCCACCTGTCCGAGGCCCCGGACCGCCGGCTGCGGCTGTCGGCGCTCGCCGCCGCGCTGGGCTGGGAGCAGTCCCGCACGTCCCACCAGGTGTCCCGGATGGTCCGTCGCGGCCTGCTCGCCCGCGAGGAGTGCGAGGACGACCGGCGCGGCGCCTTCGTCGTCCTCGCCCCGGACGGCCGGGCGGCGATCCGGGCCGCCGCGCCGGCCCACGTCGAGGAGGTCCGCCGCCAGGTCTTCGACCACCTCACCCGAGCCGAGGTGACGACCCTCCACACCCTGTCGACCAAGCTCGCCCCACCCCCACCCCCGTGATCATGCACCGCACGTCGACGATCAAGCACGCCCCGGGCGGATCGCGGGCGCACACTGCATGATCACGGCCGCAACGTGCATGATTACGGCCGCAACGTGCATGATCACGGCCGCATCGTGCATGATCACGGCGAGGGGGGTGGGGGTGGGCGGCGCCAGCGGCGGGCGGCGGCCCGGCGGCGGGCGCGCAGGGACTCGGTGAGGTCGACCGGCAGCGGCGTCTCCCAGCCGCGGAAGACCGACAGGAGCCGGGTCGTGACGACCGTGGCGAAGGTCGCGGCCTCGGCGACGACGCTCGGGGCGCCCGCCTCCTCGAGCACGACGTAGACGACGGTGCCGACCAGCGCCGCCGCGGCGTTCCACGGCCCCCGGCGCACGACGAGCACGGGCAGGTCGGTGACGACGTCGCGCAGGATCCCGCCGCCCACCGCCGAGGCGACGCCGATGAACATCGCGGCCGCGGGTGCGAGGTCGAACAGCAGCGCCTTCTCGACGCCGACGACGGTGAACAGCGCGATCGACAGCGCGTCGAGGACGGTGAGCACCCGGTCGAAGCGCGCGACGAGCCCGCCGAAGAAGAAGCCGACGACGGCGGCCGCCGCGACGACCGGCAGGTAGCCCTCCCCGGAGAGCGCGACGGGCTGCGCCCCGAGGAGGACGTCGCGGATGATCCCGCCGCCCAGGCCCATGACGACGGCGAGGAAGAGGACGCCGACGACGTCGAGGCGCTCCCGGACCGCGACCGACGCCCCGGTCAGGGCACCGACGACGACGGCGGCCAGGTCGATCCAGATCGGCACCTGGAGCGGGTCGAGCGTGGCGGCGGACAGCACGCGCCCATCCTGACGGGTCCGCCCGCACGGGTGCGGGCTGCCGCCCGGGCGAGCCCTCAGCGCGCGTCGACGTGGCGCAGGTGCACGACCGCGAGGACGGCGAGGACGGCGGCCCCGACGAGGAACGGTGGGACGGCGGCCGCCGAGGCGAGGTCCGGGTGACCTGCGTCCGCGCGGGCGCCGAACCACTGGTCGCTCGCGATCCCGAGCAGCTCGACGGCGTCGACGACGAGGAAGGCGCCGATGCCGAGCAGCCCGGCCGGCCGGCGGCGCCACGCCCAACCGGCGACGACGACGGCGGCCGGCACCCACACCGCGAGGTCCTGCACCCACACCGGGCTCGCGGTCATGCCCGAGCCGTCGAGGACCGCTCCCGGCGTGGGGCCGACGGCGTCCGGGACCGTCCGCGCGAGCCAGGCCAGGGCGGTCAGGACCGCGACGGCGGCGACGGCGGTGGCCAGCCCGCGGGCCGGCAGCCCGGCGCCGGCCCGGGACGCCCACGCCCGCACGTCCACCTGGGACAGCGTGACGAGCAGCGTCCAGACCGAGAGCGCCAGCCAGGCGACGTGGAGCAGGAAGAGCCGGTTCATCGGCGTCCCCAGGCAGAAGAGGACCGCCTGGTAGGCGACGTAGCCCTGCGCCCCGAGCCAGACGACGAGCCCGCGGGCGCTGTGCCGCGCCGTCGCCCACGCGCCCGCGACGAGCGCCGGCAGGCCGACGGCGAGGACGACGAGGGCGGTGCCCCGCAGGTTTCCCGCCGTCACGGCCGGGCCGCGAAGCACCGCCGGCGCGAGGAGCGGCACGGCGCAGCCGACGGCCGCGACCGGGACGAGGAAGCCGCTGAGGACGAGCGGCCACAGCGCGGCGCGCACGACCGCGGGGCGGTCGGCGAGCGGCAGGCGGGACGAGGTGACGCGGAGGGGGGCGGCAGGACGAGGGGTCACGGCCCTCCACGCTGCTCCCGGGGAGGCGCGCGGGGCCGGGCCCTACGTCACCGGCTCCTAGCCAGGCGCTCGTCGAAGCGCGCGTCGAAGCGCGCGAGCTGGGCGGCGATCTCGGGCCGGTCGAGGACGTCGGCGACCCGGCCGGCGCCCTCGCGCACGGGGGCGGGGACGTCGCCCTCGGTCGTCGCGTCGCCGCGCCGGACGACGCGCCGCGCGAGGCCGATGGCGGCCCCGGTGAGCTCCTTGACCCCCGACAGCCCGGCGGACAGCGCCCCGCCGACGAGCCGCAGGTCGACCCCCTTGCGGGCCTCCTCGTAGGCCCGGCGGACGGCGCGGGCCTCCTCGCGCAGCCGGTCGGGGTCCTCGCCGGCGAACCGGCCCGCCGCGAGGCTGCGGTGCACGGCCCGACCGAGCAGGACGACGCCGAGGACGTCGGCGGGACCGCCGCGCACCGAGCCGACGAGGGCGACGTACTTGCGCACCGGGAAGAGCGCGATCTTGCGCGGCAGTGCCGTGAGCCGGGCGAGGCGACGGCGCGGGCCGCGCTCGTCGGGGTCGAAGAGCGGCTCGACGAGGTCGGGCGACCACCGCCGGCCGTGCGCGGTGAGCGTGCGGCTGACGGCGATCCGGGCGGCGCGCTCGCGGATGACGTCGTCGAGCACCGGCACCGGCACGAAGCGCGCGGCGGCCGTCACCAGGCCGCAGGCGGCCCACTCGAGGACCTGCTGGCGGGACGGCTCGCCGGCGGCCGCGCCACGGGCCGCGGGGGAGGGCGGAGGTGTCGTCGTCACGCCGTCCCCCTACCCCGGACCCCGCCTGCCGAACCGTCGGGCGACGACCTGCCCAGACATGACCGACATGTCAAAACACTCTGTGACGCAGCGTTGTCAAGAGGTCACCCTCAGGCCGTTGGACCTGGGTCCAGAACGGCTGATCTGCCGCTAGGGTCGCCCCCACGGGGGGTCGAGACATGGCCTAGGGCGGGGAGGCACGGTGGGTGCTCAGGAAGCCACGACGCAGGCGCAGGACGGGGCGGCCCCCCGCGTCGTCGTCGGCGTCGGCGCCACCGCCGGGGGGCTGGAGGCGCTCCAGGCGTTCTTCGCGGCGGTGCCGGTCGACGCGGGCGCGGCGTACGTCGTCCTCCAGCACATCGCCCCCGACTTCAAGAGCGTCATGGGCGAGATCCTCAGCCGCTTCACGACGCTGCCGATCCACGTCGCCGAGTCCGGGATGGCGCTGCGCCGCAACGCGATCTACCTCCTGCCGCCGAGCGCGGAGATGATCGTCGCCGAGGGTCGGCTCCTGCTGCGCGACCGCGAGGACTCCCACGGGGTCTCGCTGCCCATCGACGTCTTCTTCCGCTCCCTCGCCACGTGCTACGGGCCGCACGCCGTCGGCGTCGTCCTGTCGGGCACCGGGCACGACGGCTCGCGCGGGGCGCAGGCGATCGCGGCCGCCGGGGGCACCGTCGTCTGCCAGGCGCCCGAGACCGCGGCGTTCGACGGCATGCCCCGCTCGGCCCTGGCCACCGGCGTCGTCGCGGCGAGCCTGCCGCCGGACGCCGTCCCGGCCTTCCTCTTCGACCCCGACGCCGACCAGGCCGGCGTCGTCCCGGCCCCGGACGGCGCGGACGAGGAGGCGCTCGACCCTGAGCTGGCACCGGTGTTCGCGCTGCTCGGCGAGCGGTTCGGCGTCGACTTCGGCCAGTACCGCACCGGCACGGTGGCCCGCCGGATCGACCGCCGGATGCGCCAGCGCGGCTGCCGCACCGTCGAGCACTACGCGCGCGTGCTCGCCGCCGAGCCGGCCGAGCTGCAGTCGCTCTACGAGGACTTCCTCATCGGCGTCACCGAGTTCTTCCGCGACGACGAGGTCTGGCAGGCCCTCGCCGAGCAGGTGCTCGACGACCTCGTCGCCCGGGTCGGCCCGGACCGCGAGCTGCGGGCGTGGGTGGTCGGGACCGCCACCGGCGAGGAGGCCTACACGGTCGCGATGCTCCTGCACGAGGCCGCCGAGCGCTGCGCCGAGCCGCCGTCGATCCGGGTCTTCGCGACCGACCTGCACCCCGGCTCGATCGAGGTGGCCGGCCGCGGGGTCTACCCGGTGACGGCGGTGGAGCACCTCGACCCGGTGCGCCGGGCACGCTGGTTCGTCCCGCTCGACGCGGACCGCGTGCAGGTGACCGGCGAGCTGCGCCGGCTCGTCGTCTTCGCCCGGCACGACGTCATCTCCGAGCCGCCGTTCATGAAGCTCGACCTCATCTCCTGCCGCAACATGCTCATCTACCTGCAGCCCCGGGCGCAGCAACGGGTCATGTCCCTCCTGCTCTTCGCGCTGCGCCGCGAGGGCTGCCTCGTCCTCGGGTCGAGCGAGGGCGTCGGCGTGCTCGACGAGGAGCTCGCGCCGGTCGACCGCCGGCTGAAGATCTTCACCAAGCGCCGGGACAGCGTCGTCCGCCCCGGCATCGCCCCGAACCGGGTGCCGGCGCAGGCGTCCCGGCTCGGCGCGGTGCCCACGGCGCTCGCCCGGACGAGCGCCCCGTGGGGCTGGGAGCAGTGGCTCGTGCGGGCCTACGACAGCCTGCTCGACGAGTACGCGCCCGACGCGATCCTCGTCGACGCGGCAGGCTCGGTCGTGCACACCTTCGGCTCGGCGAGCGAGTTCCTCCTCCCGCCGTCGGGCCGGACGACGGCGAGCGTCGACGCGCTCGTGCGCCCCGAGCTGCGCCAGGCCGTCGCGACGGGCCTGCAGCGGGTGTCCCAGGGCGGCCGGGCCGCGGCCTTCGGCGGGATCACGGTGCGGCTGCCGTCCGGGGACCGGGTCGTCGAGGTCCGCGTCCGGCCCGTCGACACGGGGCGGCGCGAGCGGGGCTACCTCGTGCTCGTCGAGGACCGCACGCCCGCGCACCGACCGGCCGGCGCGGACGACGACGCCTCGTCCGGGGCCGGCGGTCCCGCGGCCGACGGGGCGCTCGACGCGAGCGCCGCCGAGCACGTCGAGTACCTCCAGGCCGAGCTGCGCTACGCCCGCGAGCAGGTGCAGGCGACGGTCGAGGAGCTCGAGGCCTCGAACGAGGAGCTCCAGGCGTCCAACGAGGAGCTCGTCGCCTCGAACGAGGAGCTGCAGAGCTCCAACGAGGAGCTGCACTCGGTCAACGAGGAGCTCTACACCGTCAACCGGGAGTACGAGGACAGCATCGAGCAGCTGACCCAGCTCGCCGGCGACCTCGACAACCTCATGCGCTGCACCGAGATCGGGACGGTCTTCGTCGACGCGCAGCTGCGGATCCGCCGGTACACGCCGGCCGCGACGCGGCACGTCAACCTGCTGCCGGGCGACGTCGGGCGGCCCCTGGTCCACCTCAACCGCAACGTCGACGCGCCGGACCTCGACAGCCAGCTGCGCGCCGTGCTCGCCGACGGGGTGGGCCGCCAGCAGGAGGTGCGCCACGTCGACGGGTCGTGGTGGCTCATGCGCGTCCACCCCTACCGCAGCGAGGGCGGGGAGACGACGGGCGTCGTCGTCACGTGGGTCGACGTGCAGCAGCTGCGCACGGCCACCGCCCAGGTGGCCACCCGCGGCGAGCGGCTGCAGAGCTTCGCGCACGCCGTCGCCCACGAGCTCGCCCAGCCGCTGCGGATGCTCGTGAGCTTCACCGACCTCTTCGAGCGGCGCAGCCGAGACCTGGCCCACGACCCGACGGCGCTCGGCTACCTCGACGAGGTGCGCCAGTCCGCGGCCCGGGTCAACGCGATGCTCGACGCGCTGCTCGTCTACTCGCGGGTCCACTCCCGCGGCGGACCGCTCGTCCCGACGTCCCTCGACGAGCTCGTCGCCGAGGTGGTACGCGAGCGGTGCGCCGCCCGGCTGGCCGAGACCGGCGGGCGCGTCGACGTGGCGCCGCTCGGCGCCGTCCTCGCCGACCCGCCGCAGGTCGCCCGGCTCGTCGCGGAGCTCGTGCACAACGCCGTCGACCACGGCGGGCAGGCCCCGCCGCGCATCGAGGTCACGGCCCGACCGGGGGAGGGCGGCATGCTGCGCGTCGAGGTGCGCGACCACGGCGTGGGGGTCGACGACCGACGCGCCGACGAGGCGTTCCGGATGTTCGGCCGGCTCGACGGCGACGGCGAGGACGAGCACCTCGGCGTCGGCCTGGCGATCGCCCAGCGGCTCGTCGAGCGGCACGGCGGCCAGATCGGGCTCGGCCGGCACCCGCAGGGCGGGTGCCTGGCCTGGTTCACCCTCCCGCTCGCCGAGGCGCTCCCGCCGCCGCGCGGCCCGGGGGAGGACGCGCTCGCCGCCACGGTGGACGCAGGATGAGCGCCCGGGCGGTGCGGGTCGGGCTCGTCGGCGCGTCGCGCGCGGACGTGCGGCTCGTGCGGGCGGTGCTCCACGACAGCCACGACTGGGCCTTCACCGTCGAGGACCTCTGCGGCACGGGGGACGCCGAGGAGGAGGTGCTCGCCAGCGCCGACGGCGCCGACGTGCTGCTCTACTGGCTGACCCGGGACGTCGTCGACGGCGACCACCGGCTGCGCCGGGCCGTCTGCCGCGAGCCCCGCCGGCCCGTCGTCGTCATGAGCGACCTCGCGGACCCCGAGTCGCTGTGCCTGCTCGCGGCGGCCGGCGTCGCCGCCGTCGTCCCGCCCGCGCAGTGGACGGTGACGGCGCTGCCGGCGGCGATCGCGCTCGCGCTCGCCAAGGCCGAGCACGCCTCGCGCACGGCGGTCGACGTGCTGACCGGCCTGCCGACGCGCGGGGTCTTCGCCGACCGGCTCGACCACCTCATGGAGCGGGCCCGCCGCGACCCGTCGGGCCTGGCGCTGCTGCTCGTCGACGTCGACGACCTCAAGAGCGTCAACGACACCCTCGGCCACGACGCCGGCGACGTCTTCCTCCACGGGGTCGGCACCCGGCTGCGAGAGGCGTTGCGGCGCAACGACACCGTCGCCCGGCTCGGCGGCGACGAGTTCGGCGTCATCCTCGAGGACGTCGACCCGCCCGAGGCCGCGCTGCGGGTGGCGCGCAAGATCCACGACCGGGTGTGCCGGCCGATGACCGTCAACGGCTCGGTGGTGCCGGTGTCCCTGAGCATCGGTGCCGTCGTCCCGTCGCGCGAGCAGCGCCGCCTCTCGCCCGCGTGGCTCACCCAGGCCGCCGACACGGCGCTCTACGCGGCCAAGCGCAACGGCAAGGGGCAGGTCAGCCTCTTCACCCAGGACATGGACCGGGCACTCGTCGACCGGATCCAGCTCGAGGACGACCTCGCGGGGGCCGCGGGCCGCTCGGAGTTCACGCTCCACTACCAGCCGGTCGTCACCGCCGTCGGCGCCGAGCTCGTCGGGTTCGAGGCGCTGCTGCGCTGGCAGTCCCCGCGCGCCGCCGACGTCGGGCCGGGACGGTTCGTGCCGGTGCTCGAGCGGATCGGGCTCATGCCCACCGTCGGGCGGGCGCTGTTCGCCGAGGGCTTCGCCGCACTGGCCCGCTGGCGGCGCGACACGGGGACGGACCTGCGCCTGCACCTCAACGTCTCGGCCTCGCAGGTCATCGACCAGCAGTTCTCCACGGGCGTGCTGCGGCTGCTCGCCGAGCACGAGGTGCCGCCGGAGGCCGTCGTCCTCGAGCTCACCGAGTCCCTGCTCTTCAAGCAGGCGGCGCTGCTCACCGGCGAGTTCGCCAAGCTGCACTGGGCCGGGGTCGGGCTGGCGATCGACGACTTCGGGACCGGCTACAACTCCTTCACCTACCTCAAGCGCGTCCCCGTCGACCTGCTGAAGATCGACCGCACCTTCGTCACGAACGTCGCGACGAGCCGGCAGGACGCCGCGATCGTCTCCTCGGTGCTGCACCTGGCCGAGCGGCTCGGCATCGCCGTCGTCGCCGAGGGGGTCGAGACCGCCGACCAGCTCGACGCGCTGCTCGCGCTCGGGCCGGTCGACCTCGTCCAGGGCTACCTCACCGGTCCGCCGCGGCCGGCGGAGCAGGCGCTGCTGCGGGCGCCCCTGCGTGCCGAGCGGCCCGTCGCGGCGACGGCGCCGTAGGTCCTACGCGCGCGGCGGGGCGACGGAGTCCCGCTCGACGAGCACCGGGGCGATGAGGTGGTGACCGTCGCCGTCGTCCCCGTCGATCCGGCCGAGGAGCACCTCGAGGCTCGTCCGGGCGACGGCGCCGAAGTCCTGGCGGACCGTCGTCAGCGGCGGGAGGAAGAAGCCGGACTCGGGGACGTCGTCGAAGCCGACGACGCTGACGTCGTCGGGGACGCGCCGGCCGTGCTCGGCCAGGGCCCGGACGAGCCCGAGGGCGAGGTGGTCGTTCGCCGTGAAGACGGCCGTGACCTCCGGCCGGCGCGCCACCTCCTGCCCGACCTCGTAGCCCGAGCGGGCGCTCCAGCCGGCCGGGATCACCTGCGGCACAGCCGCTCCCGCGTCCTCGAGCGCGGCGCGCCAGCCCCGGGCCCGGCCCTGGCTGTCGAACCACTCGGGCGGCCCGGAGACGTGCCAGACGGTCGCGTGGCCGGCCGCGAGCAGGTGCTCGGTGGCCAGCCGCCCGCCCTCCTCCTGGTCGACGGTGACGAGCGCACCCGCGCGCGCCGGGTCGCCGTCGATCATGACGAGGGGGACGTCGGTCGGGACGAGCCCGACGGCGGCGTCGGCGTCCGCGACCGGCGCCAGCAGGGCCAGTCCGGCGACCCGCTGGTCGAGGAGACGTTCCAGGGCGCCGGTGATCGAGGCGGCGTCGAGGGTCCGGACGCTGGCGACGCTCACCGCGTAGCCGGCTGCTGCGGCGGCCTCGCCGAAGGCGGCCTGCATCGACGCCGGACCGTAGAGGGTCGACGCCTGCGCGATGAGCCCGATCGTCTGGCTGCGACCGGTGACGAGCGCCTTGGCCGCCCGGTTGGGCCGGTAGCCGAGCTCGGCGATCGCCGCGAGCACCCGCACCCGGGTGGACTCGCGGACGTTCGGGTGGTCGTTGAGCACCCGGCTCACCGTCTGGTGGGACACCCCGGCGACGCGGGCGACGTCGGTCATCGCCGGCTCTCGGGGGCGGCCGGGGGCGGTGGTCATGGGGCCAGCGTCTCACCGTCCCCGGGTCCCGCGCCGCGCGGGACACGCGGGCGCCGTCGCGGTGGTGGGCCATTGACGGCACCGAGTGTGAGCGTTAACAATCGAGGGCGTACCCGCGCTGAGACCCGAGGACCCTCCATGAGCCTGACGACGCCCGCGACGACCGCGCCGGCGACCACCCCGCTGTCGGACGCGGTCGCCGCGACCGTCGCGCGACTGCGCCGCGAGGTGAGCGACCTGCACGCCGAGCTGCCCCGGTACGGGCTCGTCGTCTGGACGGCCGGCAACGTCTCGGCCCGGGTGCCGGGCGCCGACCTGCTCGTCATCAAGCCCTCGGGGGTCTCCTACGACGAGCTGTCGGCGGACGCGATGGTCGTCACCGACCTCTTCGGCGCGCTCGTCGACGGCGGGCGCGCGCCGTCGTCCGACACGGCCGCGCACGCCTACGTCTACCGGACCCGGGAGGACGTCGGCGGCGTCGTCCACACGCACTCGACGTACGCGACGGCCTGGGCCGCCCGCGGCGAGGCCGTCCCGTGCGTGCTCACCATGGCCGCCGACGAGTTCGGCGGCGAGATCCCCGTCGGGCCCTTCGCCCTGATCGGCGACGACTCGATCGGGCGGGGGATCGTCGAGACCCTGGCCGGTTCGCGGTCTCCCGCCGTCCTCATGCGCAACCACGGGGTCTTCACGATCGGCCGGACGGCGAAGGACGCCGTCAAGGCCGCCGTCATGTGCGAGGACGTCGCCCGGACCGTCCACGTCGCCCGCCAGCTCGGCGACCCGCTCCCCATCGCCCAGGACGACGTCGACGCCCTGTGGACCCGCTACCAGAACGTCTACGGTCAGGAGAAGCGTTGAACGGCAACGGATCCCGCACGGTCTGGTTCCTCACGGGGAGCCAGGGCCTGTACGGGCAGGAGACGCTCGACCAGGTGGCCGGGCAGTCCCGCCGGATCGCCGAGGCGCTCGGCGGCACCGGCCGGGTGCCCGCCGAGGTGGTCTGGAAGCCGGTGCTCACGGACGCGTCCGGCATCCGGACGGTCCTCGCCGACGCCAACGCCGACCCGTCCTGCGTCGGCGTCATCGCGTGGATGCACACGTTCTCCCCGGCGAAGATGTGGATCAGCGGGCTCGACCTGCTGCGCAAGCCCCTGCTCCACCTGCACACGCAGGTCGACGAGGCGCTGCCGTGGGCGTCCATCGACATGGACTTCATGAACCTCAACCAGGCCGCGCACGGCGACCGCGAGTTCGGCTACGTGCAGACCCGGCTCGGGGTCGCGCGCAAGACCGTCGCCGGCCACGTCGCCGACCCGGCCGTCGTCGAGCGCGTCGCCACGTGGGTGCGCGCCGCGACCGGCCACGCGCACCTGCGCACGCTGCGCCTGGCCCGCTTCGGCGACAACATGCGCGACGTCGCCGTCACCGAGGGGGACAAGGTCGAGGCCGAGCTGCGCTTCGGCGTCTCGGTGAACACCTACGGCGTCAACGACCTCGTGCCGCTCGTCGACGGGGCCGACGAGACGGAGGTCGACACCCTCGTCAAGGAGTACGCGGACCTCTACGACGTCGCGCCGGAGCTGCTGCCCGGAGGGGACCGGCACGAGTCGCTGCGCTACGGCGCGAGGATCGAGGTGGGGCTGCGCCGCTTCCTCGCCGAGGGCGGCTTCGGCGCCTTCACGACGAACTTCCAGGACCTCGGCGGCCTGCGCCAGCTGCCGGGCCTGGCGGTGCAGCGGCTCATGGCCGACGGGTACGGGTTCGGCGGCGAGGGGGACTGGAAGACCTCGACGATGCTCGCGACCGTCAAGGCGATGGGCGCGGGGACGGGCCTCGGCACGTCCTTCATGGAGGACTACACCTACCACTTCGGTCCGGGCGAGCCGAAGATCCTCGGGGCGCACATGCTCGAGGTGTGCCCGACGATCGCCGGCGAGCGGCCCCGGGTGGAGATCCACCCGCTGGGCATCGGGGACCGGGAGGACCCGGTGCGCCTGGTCTTCGACGCGCGCCCGGGGCCCGGCGTCGTCGTCGGCATCGCCGACCTCGGTGATCGTTTCCGCCTCGTGCTCGACGAGATCGAGGTCGTCCCGCCCGACGAGCCGCTGGCGTCCCTGCCGGTCGCGCGCGCGGTGTGGAAGCCGGCCCCGAGCCTCGCGACGGCCGCGGGGTGCTGGCTGTCCGCCGGCGGCCCGCACCACACCGTCATGTCGCAGGCGGTCGGCACCGAGGCGCTGCGCGACCTCGCGACGATGCTGCGCACGGAGCTCGCCGTCATCGACGCGACGTCGACGACGCACCGGTTCTCCGACGAGCTGCGCTGGAACTCGGTGTGGCACCGGGTCGCCGACGGGCTGCCGGGCGGCCGCTGACCCGGGCGGCCGCGCCGAGGACGGGGACCGCCGGTCCGGCCACGGCGGCCCTCCGGTCGCTAGGGTGAGCCTGGCGAGGTCGGAGGGTGTCGTGGCGAGCAGGAGACCGGCGGGTGCGCGGCCGCGGATCGTCGACGTCGCGGCGCGGGCGGGTGTCTCCCCGCAGACCGTCTCGAACGTCATCAACCGGCGCGGCGGCTTCTCCGAGGCGACGCGGGAGAAGGTCGAGGCGGCGATCGCCGAGCTCGGCTTCCACCCCAACCGGTACGCGCAGAGCCTGCGGTCGCGGCGGACCATGCTCCTCGGGTTCGACCTGTCGACGATCGCCCTCGACGTCGCCAACCCCTTCACCCTGACCTTCCTCGGCGAGCTCGTGCGGGCGGCGACCGCGCGCGGCTACCGCGTCGTCGTCTTCACCCAGCAGGAGGGGCAGGAGGACGACCTGCACTCGGTCGCGGCGTCCGGGATCGTCGACGGCTTCGTCGTCAACAACGCCCAGCCCCGCGACCCGCGCGTCGCGGCGCTGACCGCCGCGGGGGTGCCGTTCGTCGTCTTCGGCCGGACGCTGCCCGACGAGCCGCAGTGCTGGGTCGACATCGACAACAGGACGGCGATGCACGCGGCGGTCGACCACGTCGTCGACCGGGGACGGCGCCGGATCGCCTTCGTCGGCCTGCCGCTCGAGGACTACTGGAACGCGGAGCGGTACGAGGGGGCCCGGGACCGGCTCTGGGACAGGGGCATCCGGCTCCAGGAGCGCTGGACCGTCGTCGGGCCGCCCGACCGGCTGCCCGCGCGGATCCGCCAGCTGCTCGACCGCGCGGTCCGGCCGGACACGGTCATCACCTCGAGCGACTCCGTCGCCGTCGTCGTCCACGCCGTCGCCACCGAGCTCGGGCTCGCGGTGCCGGAGGACCTGGCGATCGTCGGCTTCGACGCCGGGCCGCTGACGCGCACCGTCGAGCCGGTGCTCACGAGCATCGCGATCCCGGTGGCGCGCATCGCCGACACCGTGGTCGACCGGCTGCTCGCGCAGATCGCGTCGGGGGTCCCTTCCGGGCCGGGCGTGCTCGTCGGGACCGACCTCGTCGTCGGCGGGAGCACCTGAGCCGGCTCAGAGCGGCTCGAGGCCGCGCTCGGGGAACCAGTCCGGGCCGTAGTCGATGCAGAGCTCCTCGCCGGCCGGCACGGCGCGCGTCGTCGTCATCCGCATGACGAGCCCGTCGACCTCCCACTCGAGGTTCGGGTCGGCCGCGTGGTTGTAGAGCGCGCCGTAGCCGAGCGGGATGCCGACCCGGTCCGGGTCGTCGGCGTCGAGGACGATGCAGCGGTCCGGCAGCTCGCCGCGGACGACGTCCGAGACCTCGAGCACCGGGGCCTCCTCGACGACGGTCCCGGCCGGCAGCGGGTCGAGCGCGAACATCCCCAGCCCGCCCCGCGGCGAGGGACCCATCCGCAGCAGCACGCGCAGACCGGCGGGCCCGGGCTCCTCCTGCAGGGCGGCGGGGACAGGGGCGGACGACCGGCGACGAGGCACGCGAGAACCGTAGCCCCCACCAGGTGAGGAGGGGCGAGGTCAGGGGCGCGGCGGGCAGATGCTCCGGTTGACGTTCCCGGCGCGCGAGATGTCGTGGGCGCTCATGAGCTCGCCGCACATCGGGCAGCGGGCGGGGGCGTTCCGCGCCGGCGGGGCCTCGTCGCGCGAGGCGAGCTGCGCCGGGCCGAAGATCTTCAGCAGCCGCCGCTCGAAGCGCGCGATCCAGCCGGGGGTCTCGCCGGCCATGTGCGTCTCCCGTCGTCCGCCTGCAACGAACACCTTACGCGCCCGGTCCGGCAGCGAATTCCCGCGGTAACCAGTCGGCAACGAGCCGGGCCGAGGATGGCGGGCATGCCGAGGCCGATCTTCGACGCGCACCGCCACATCGGTGTGCTGCCGGAGCACCCGTTCTACGGCGGGCCGCCGATCCGGCCGGACGTGACGGCGGCCGCCACCGTCGACGCGTTCTTCGCGGCGCTCGACGCCGAGGGCGTCGAGCGGGCGCTCGTCCTGCCGAACTACGGCGTCCCGGACCCGGACGTCGCCTTCGCGCTCAACCACCTCGCGCTCGAGGCGGCCCAGAAGGACGACCGGGTCCGGTGCGGTCTGTGGGTCTCCCCGAAGGGGACGGACGCCGCCCGGAACACGGCCGCCCTCGCGCTGGCGGGGGAGGAGGGGGTCGTCGCGCTCAAGACGAGCTTCCTCCTCGGCGGTGCGGTGGACGCCCCGGACAGCGTCGTCGAGCTCGACCGGGTGTTCGCCGCGGCCCGTGAGCACCGCCTCGTCGTCCACGTGCACACCAGCCCCGGCGCGCAGAGCGACGTCGACCGCATCGGCATGCTCGTCGACCGGTACGGGGACGACGTCCGCATCCACCTCGTCCACCTCGGCGGCGGCATGAGCGGCCACCTCAAGCTGATCGGCGGTCGGCTCTTCGACTGGGTCGCCGCCGGCAAGCAGGTCTACACGGACACGAGCTGGGCGATCGGGTTCGCGCCGACGTGGCTCGTCCAGGAGATCGAGCGGCGCGGGACCGGCCACGACCGCGTGCTCTTCGCCACCGACACCCCGTGGGGCGACTTCGCCGGCGAGCACGCCCGGCTGCGTGCCGCGGCCGGCGACGGCGCCCTCGCCGCAGCCTTCTTCCACGAGAACTTCGAGGCCCTCTACGGCTGAGGGCCTCGTCGAGCACGGCCCACCCGCACGACCCGTCCCCTCACCACCCGACCAGGAAGCAGGAGAGCGTGACCGACGACATCGACGCCCAGATCACGGCCAACATCGAGAAGTCGCTGGCCGAGGTGCCCCATCCCTCCCAGCCCAAGGGGACGAGCCTCTACGGCTCCACGAAGATCTTCCCCGACTACCAGGCCCAGGACGGGGAGAGCTACTTCACGCTCGTCCACGGCATCCCGCACGAGTCGTCGGTGAGCTTCGTCGC
>JBQGCR010000119.1:0-3892 GCA_052038585.1 Kineosporiaceae bacterium | reverse complement strand
AGGTCCCACGAGTACGAGAGCGCGTCGCCGTCGGGGTCGCTGCTCGCGGCGGCCGTGAGCGTCACGGCGAGCGGCACCGGGCCGTAGGCCGGCGTCGCGCGGACGACGGCGGTCGGCGGGGTGTTGCCCGGGGTGTACGAGATCCGGTGCAGCGCACCGCCGAGGACGTCGACGTAGAACAGGTCGCCGTCCGGGCCGACCTCGAGGTCGACGGCGTTCGCCGTCCCCCGCTGGAAGAGCGTCGTCCGGGCCGGGTCGGGGACGCCGTCCGCGCGCGGCGGGGCGTACCAGATGCAGCCGCGGCTGAAGTCGGTGAGGAACAGCGCCCCGCGCATCGCCTCCGGCCACGTCGGGTTCGCCTGGAAGGCGGCCCCGGTGATGGACGACGACCCGGGCGCGCACCCGTCGCCGGGGACGACCTCCGCGGAGTGCCGGTAGGCGAGCAGCGGGGGCACGGCCGTGCGCTCGCGGTAGAGCCGGTCGCACGACCCGGTGCGGGCGGCCTGGAAGAGGGTGTACTCGGCGGGTCCCTCGTAGCAGGGCCAGCCGAAGTTCGGCAGGGACGTGCGGACGTCGGGGACGCGCTCGACCTCCTCCCACGTCGCTGCACCCACGTTGGCGACGTACATCTCGTGCGTGCCGGGGCGGAACGTGACCCGGAGCGGGTTGCGCAGGCCGTACGCGACGACCCGGCGCCGGTTCGGGTCGCTGCTCGACGCGAGCGGGTTGTCCGGCGCCCCCGCCCCGGTGTCCGGGTCGACGCGGATCACGGACCCGCCGAGCGCGGCCGGCTCGCCGTCGGGTCGCCGGACCGACTGCGCGCGCAGGGAACCGCCCTCCGCCGTCGCCGGGACGAGGTCCGTGCCGGCGGCCCCCGGCGGGTCGGCGCAGGGGTTGCCCACCTGGCCGTAGTCGGCGAACCCGAAGGACGCCCCCTCGCCGGCCGAGGCGTAGAGGTAGCCGTCCGGCCCGAACGTCAGGTCGCCCATGCTGTGCGAGGAGAACTGCTGGCACCAGTCCTCCACCAGCACCTGCTCCGCGACGGACCGGTCGCCGGCGAGCGTGAGCCGGGAGACGCGCCCGGAGACGACGCAGCCCTCGGTGTTCGCCCCCGGCGGGTTCGGGCACTCGTCCCACGGGTCGCCCGGCGTGCCCCACCGCGGGGCGGTGCCGCCGACTGCGGCGTCGTGGGTGTAGGCGACGTAGACGTACGGCCGCGTGGGGAACCCCGGGTCGACGGTGAGCCCGAGCAGTCCCCGGTCGTAGGCGTTGTAGACCTTCGTCGTGAGGTCGGCGACGACGGTCGGCGTCCGGTCGGCCAGGCCGTCGTAGACCTTGACGACGCCGCTGCGCTCGGCGACGAAGACCCGCCCGTCCGGGGCGAACTCGACCGCCGACGGGTAGCTCAGCCCGTCGAGGACGACCCGGTCGGCGAAGCCGGGCGGCAGGAACGAGGCCGCCCGCGCGGGAGCCGTCGCCAGCACGGTGAGGGTTGTCGCGGCGAGTACGGCGACGACGGCGCCGGCCACCCTCCGCACCGCACGCCGCGGCCCTCCCGGCGCTCGCCGGCCCTCGCGCACCCGACCGCCCCGGACTCCGTGCATGACTGCTCCCCCTCGCCCTCCGCCCTGAGAGGCTGGCACACCCGGCGGCCGTCCGGACCCGGTTCGCCCAGATCCGTCCCGGGGCGGCCGCTCACGACAGGGCGAAGGCCAGCGAGGCCGCTCCCGTCCGGTCGTAGGACTCGACGACGACGGTGTGCGTCCCGGCGGTCAGCGCGACCCGGGCGGTCGCCGTCGCGGCCGTCGTCCGGTCCTGCCACAGGGTGAGGACGCGGCGGCCGTCCACCCAGACGCGGCCGCCGTCGTTCACCGTGAGCGTCAGCGTCCGCACGCCGTCCGCTGGCAGCGTGACCTGGCGGACGAAGCGGGTGCCGAAGCCGTCGGCGGGCAGCGTCGTCCCGGGCGGCGCGCCCGTCCCCCAGTCGCGGGCGAACCCGACGCCGTCGTCGCCGCACCGGACGGTCCGCGGCTCGCCCACGAGCGTCGTCCCCGCGTAGTAGAGCTCGGTCCAGCCGGTGCACGCCGGGACTCCCGCGGCGTCGAACGCGTGGACCGACGCCTGCCCGGCGAGGTCGCGGTGCTCGACCGTCACGAGGTGGCCGCCGTTGGTCAGGGGCACCCTCCCGCCGTACGAGCGGGCGGGCTCCTCCGGTCCCCAGCCGTCGAGGGCGAGGACGTCGTCGACGAGCACCCTCACGCCGTCGGACCCGCCGGCCCAGAACGTCCGCGGCCCGGCGACGGGCTGGGTGAAGGCCCGGGTGAACCTGGCGGAGAAGCCGTCCGCGGGGACGGCGACGCCCGGCGGGGCGCCGGCCTTCCAGTCGGCGCCGACGGTCTGCTCGCAGCGGGTCAGGACCGGGTCGCCGGTCGGGGTGTCGGTGGCGTAGTACGCGGCCTTCCACCACCCGGCCGGGCAGCCGAAGTCGGTGAAGGTCGCGGCGAGCGTCGTGCCGCCCGTGAGCGGCGCGGCGACCGTGTGGGTCTGCCGGCCGCCGTCGGACCACGCGGAGAACAGGTGCTGGCGTCCGGCCGAGACCTGCGGGCTGCGGGTGCTCACCTGGAACCGGGACCCGGCGATGACGTCGGCGGTCCACGGCGTCGGCCGGCTCCGCTCCCCGACCTGCACCTGGAGGCCGGACGGGGTCGACTGCAGGAACACCTGCGCGAGAGCGGGATCGAGCTGCACCGTCGTCGAGCCCGTCAGCCCCTGGCTGTCGGTCGCGACGAGGGTGAGCAGGAGCCGCGCCGGGTACTCGTGGTCCGGCGCGTCGAACGTCCCGGCGTCGACCCCGCGGAACTCCGCGGTCGGGTGCTGGTGGCAGTTCGACGGGCAGTGCCGGATCGACAGCCTCCACAGCAGCGAGGTGGCCGGGAGCGGGCCGTCCTCGAGGTCGACGGCGCTGCCGGAGAACGCGACCTGCTGCCCGACCGCCCAGCGCAGCGCCGTCGTCGGGGTGTCGACCTGCGGGACCGGCGGGGTGTTGCCGACGGCGACGACGACGCTCGCGACGTCCGCGGCGCCGCGGGAGTCGGTGACCCGCACCGCCGCCGTCACCGTCCCCGGCGCCGTGTACGTCCGGCTCGGGCGCGCGCCCGTGGCGTCGCCGAAGACGCCGTCGCCGTCGAGGTCCCACGTGTACGTCAGGGCGTCGCCGTCGGGGTCGAAGCTGCGCGCCGCGGCGAACGCGACCGTGAGCGGTGCGGGGCCGTAGGCGGGTGTCGCGCGGACGACGGCGGTCGGCGGGGTGGTGCCCGGGGTGTACGAGATCCGGTGCAGCGCACCGCCGAGGACGTCGACGTAGAACAGGTCGCCGTCCGGCCCGACCTGGAGGTCGACGGCGTTCGCCGTCCCGCGCTGGAAGAGCGTCACCCGCGCCGGGTCTGGCGTCCCGTCCGCGGCGGCCGGCGCGTACCAGATGCACTTCCGGCTGAAGTCGGTGAAGAACAGCGCGCCCCGGGTCCGCTCCGGCCACGTCGGGTTGTCCTGGAACGCCACGCCGGTGATCGACGACGAGCCGGCCGGGCACTGGTCGCCGGTGACGACCTCCGCCGAGTGCCGGTACGCGAGCAGGGGCCCCGTCGCGCTGCCCTCGCGGTAGAGCGCGTCGCACGAGGCCGTGCGGGCCGCCTGGTAGAGCGGGTACTCGGCCGGGCCCTCGTAGAAGGGCCAGCCGAAGTTCGGCAGCGATGTGCGGACGTCGGTGACCCGCTCGACCTCCTCCCACGCGCCGGCCCCGACGTTGCCGACGTAGAGCTCGTGCGTGCCGGGGCGGAAGGTGAGCCGCAGCGGGTTGCGCAGGCCGTACGCGACGACCCGGCGCCGGTTCGGG
>JBQGCR010000118.1:0-4837 GCA_052038585.1 Kineosporiaceae bacterium | reverse complement strand
GGACCTCGTCGTGCTCGCGGCGGCGTGGGCGCTGGTCCCCGGCGCGCTCCTCGTCGCAGTCTCGGTGCTGTCCCCGACGTACGTCGCCCGGTACGTCGTCTTCTGCGCGCCGGGCGTCGCGGTGCTCCTCGGCGTCGCGCTCGACGCGCTCGCCGGCCGCGGCCGCCCCCGGGCGGTGCTCGCCGCCGCCCTCGGGGTGGCGCTGGCCGCCGGGCTGCTCTCGGTCCGGCCGGCGGTGCTCGACCCGTCCGGCCGGGACGGGTGGGGCGACAAGAGGGCGCTGCTCGCCGAGCACGCCGAGGCGGGCGACGGCGTCCTGCTCACGCCGCGGTCCTTCGAGCGCGTCGCCCGGGTCGACGGGCTGCCGCGCGGCCTGGTCGCGCTGAGCGTGCCCCGCGCCCCGGTCACCGCGCCCTCCCTGCCGCGCGGCGAGGTGCTCGACGGGCCGCCGGAGCCTCCCGTCGTCTGGGTCGTCGCCTACTCCGTCGGCGACGACCGGCAGCTGGACCTGCCCCGGCAGTGGGGCTACCGGGAGACCGCCCGGTACCGCACGGACTCCGGGGACGTCGTCCGCTTCGAGCGCTGACCGGCGTTCGTGGTGTGCCGACGAGGGATCGGGGGAACCATGGGGTGCGGTGCGACGTCGTCCGGACGTCGGCGGTCGACGGGTCAGGCGCGAGGGAGCAGAGCATGCAGCGACAGGTACGACGGGTCGCCGTGACGATCCTCGGGGTGGCACTGCTCGTGGTCGGCGTCGCGATGATGGTGCTGCCGGGGCCGGGCATCCTCGGCATCGTCGCCGGCCTCGCGGTGCTCGCGAGCGAGTACACGTGGGCCCGGCGCCTGCTCACCCGGGCCCGGGTCGAGGCCGAGAAGGTTCAGGCCGCCGCCGTCGCCAGCCCGCTGCGCACCGCGGGCAGCATCCTCATGGGCCTGGTCATGATCGCCGTCGGCGTGCTCATGTTCGTCGTCGACGACGTCGCCTGGCCGGTGCTCGACCGGTGGATCGACAAGGCCTGGAGCCCGGTGACCGGCGGCATCATCGCCGTCGGCGGCCTCATCGTCATCGGCACGACCGTCTACACGCTCGTCGCGGGGCGCAGGGCGGCGAAGGCCCCCGCCCCGGCCGGGAGCCCGACCACCCCGGCGTCGCCGACCGCCCGTTGAGGGCTAGGCACTAGACCGACCGGTCTGTAGAGTGCCCGCGTGGAGACCTCGACGCGGGACCGGCTCGTCGTCGCGATGCAGGACGGGCTGCGACGCCGGGGACTGAACGGCGTCGGCGTCGCGGACGTGCTGCGCGACGCCGGGGCCCCCAAGGGCGTGCTGTACCACCACTTCCCGGGCGGCAAGTCCGAGCTCGCGGTCGCCGCCATCGGACGCACCGTCGACGGCCTGGTCGCCGTCCTCGAGGAGGTCTTCGACGCCGCGCCCGAGCCGCTCGCCGCGCTCGAGACGTGGATCGACCGGGCGGGCGAGGTGCTCGACCGCAGCGGCTTCGCCGTCGGCTGCCCGCTCGGCTCGGTGAGCCTGGAGTCGACCCCGGACGACCGCGCGATCCGGGCGGCCCTCGCCGACGGCTTCGCCCGGCTGCGCGGCGTCGTCGTCGACCGGCTCGTCGCCGCGGGGCTGCCCCGGCCGTTCGCCGCGGACGCGGCGGCCCTCTTCGTCGCCGCCTACGAGGGGGCGCTCCTCCAGGCCCGGGTCGCCGAGGACGCCGACCTGCTGCGCGCCGTGAGCCGCGCCCTCGTCGTCGCCTCGCGGGCCGTGCTCGCCGGACAGCCGGGAGGGCGGCCGTGAGCCTCGCCCCCGCCGTCGTCCCGCAGGACCGCACCCTCGTCGCCGAGGACGGCTACGTGCTGGCCGCCAAGCGGTTCCGGCCGCTCGGCGAGACGCGGGCCCGCCTCGTCGTCGCCAACGCGACCGCCGTGCCGCAGGGCTACTACCGGCGCTTCGCCGTCCACGCCGCCGGCCGCGGGCTCGACGTCCTCACCCTCGACTACCGGGGGATCGGTGCCTCGGCGCCCGAGCGGCTGCGCGGCTTCCGCGGCACCTTCAAGGACTGGGCGCGGCTCGACCTCGCCGCCGGGATCGCCGACCACGCGCGTGACGACGGCCTGCCCCTGTTCCTCGTCGGCCACTCGTGGGGCGGCATCGCCCCCGGCCTGCTCCCGGACCTCGAGCCGGTGAGCGCCGTCTACGCCTTCGGCGCCGGCAGCGGGTGGTACGGCTACATGCCCGCGTCGGAGAGGTGGCGGGTGCGGCTCATGTGGGGGGTCGTCGCGCCGGCCGTCGCGCCGCGCTTCGGCTACCTGCCGTGGAGCCGGATCGGCGGCCAGGACGTGCCGTACGGCGTGTACCGGCAGTGGCGGCGCTGGACGGGCTACCCGCGGTTCTTCTTCGACGACCCGCGCGAGCCGGACGTGCAGGACCTCTTCGACCGCGTCCGGGTGCCCGTCGCCGCCGCGACGTCCCTGGACGACCGCTGGGTGACGCCGCGCTCGCGGGACGCCCTCTTCGCCGCCTACCGCAACGCGCCGGTGACCCGGGTCGACCTCGACCCCGCCGCCCTCGGCACGGGCAGCCTGGGGCACATGGGCTACTTCCGCCCTCACGCCTCCCGGCTGTGGGACGACGCGCTCGACTGGCTGCTCGCGACGGCCGGCTGACGCTGCGGCGCCGCGGCCCGGCGGTCGTGGCGCAGGTCCGCGAGGGCGAGCAGCAGGGCGACGGCGACGACGCCCACGCTCACCCAGAGCCCGTCGCGCACGGCCGCCGTCCAGTCGCCGCGGGACCCGGCGAGCGTGCCGAAGAAGACCGCGCCGACGACGGCGATGCCGACCGCCGCGCCGATCCGCTGGCCCGTCTGGAGCACCCCGCCCGCCGAGCCGGCCCGCTCCACGGGCACCTGCGACAGGGTGAGCGTGATGTTCGGCGAGATGACCAGACCGCTGCCCAGGCCGCCGACGAGCAGCGGGAGGGCGATCGCCCAGCCCACGGGCACGTCGAGCGTCCCGTCGGCGACGAGGCCGATGACGACGTCGGTCGCGACGAGCCCGACGACGACGGCCGCGAGCCCGCCCGCGACGAGCGGCCGGCCGACCCGGGTGACGACGCGGCCGCCGAGCGCCGAGGTGAGCGCCGAGCCGAGCGCGAACGGCGTCACGGCGAGCCCGGCCTCGAAGGCGCTGTAGCCCTCCCCGGACTGCAGGTAGAGCGCGAGGATGAAGAAGATCGCCGTGAAGCCGCCGAAGTAGACCAGGCCGAGGGAGGCGCCCAGCGCGTAGGACCGCATCCGGAACAGGTCGAGGGAGACCGTCGGCTGCCCGCCGCGCCGCTCGAACCGCCTCTCCCACAGCACGAACGCGACGAGCAGTGCCAGGCCGAGCGGCACGAGGAGCCACTTGCCGGCCCCCGGCCACGAGCGCTCCTGGACCAGCGGCAGCAGGAGGGCGAGCACGGCCGCCCCGAGCAGGGCGACGCCGACCGGGTCGAGGCTCTCGCGCCGCCGCGGTCCGGTGGACGACGGGAGCAGGCGCAGGGCGAGGACGACGGCGACGACCCCGACCGGGACGTTGACGAAGAACACCGCGCGCCAGCCGTGCTCGGGGCCGAAGGCGGCGATGAGCGCCCCGCCGGTGAGCGGGCCGACGGCCGTCGACAGGCCGATCGTCGCGCCGAGGAAGCCGAAGGCCCGGCCGCGCTCCGCGCCCCGGAACAGCTGCTGGACGAAGCCGGAGACCTGGGGGTTGAGGATGCCGCCGGCGACGCCTTGGAGCAGCCGGGCGGCGACGAGCGTCTCGGCGTTGGGCGCCAGGCCGCACAGCGCGCTCGCGACGGTGAACAGGACGAGCCCGGCGACGAAGACCTGCTTGCGCCCGCGGACGTCCCCGAGCCGGCCGGACGCGACGAGGACGAGCCCGAACGCCAGGGCGTAGCCGGAGACGACCCACTGGAGCTGGCTCTCGGAGGCGTCGACGCCGTCCCGGATCGCCGGCAGGGCGACGTTGACGATGCTCACGTCGAGCAGCGACATGAAGCCTGCGACGAGGCAGACGCTGAAGGCGGTCCAGCGTCGCGGGTCGGGCCGGTAGTCGGCGTCGTGGCCCGGGTCGTCGCCCGGGCCGCGGCCCGCATCGCCGGGAGCAGGGGAGCCGGGGGTCTCGTCGGTGCGCATCCCGTCCATCGTCGGGCCGTCGGGCCGGGGGCGCCCGTCCACCGGACCGGACGATTCCGACACGCTGCGTGATCGTGACATCGCGGGTTGTAGGGTCGCGTCCGTGCACAAGGAGGCCCGCCGGGTCGCCCCGGACCTGTCCGGTGCCTCGGCGCGCAGCGGCTCGGTCCCGCGCCGCCTCCGGCTCCTCGAACCGGTCGTCTGCCTGGCCCTCGCGGCCCACGCCGTCGCGATCCACCTCGTCCATCCGGACGACCTGCGCAGCCCGCTGACCGTCGCCGTCCTCGTGCTCCTCGCCCTCGGCGTCGCCGGCGTGGCCGGCCGCCGCAGGCCCGGCGACGCCCTCCTGCGGCTGTGCGCCGTCGTCGTCCTCGCCGTCGCGCTCCTGCTCCTGCGGGTGCCGGGCGCCTCGTACGTCGTCCTGTGGTTCTTCGTCGTGGCCGCGGTCTACCCGCTCGTGCTGCCGCACCGCCTCGGGCGGCTCGTGCCGGTGCTCGTGCCCGCGGCCTACCTCGTGCTGCTCCCGGCCGGGGCGGCGGACGGGCCCACGGGGATCGCGGTGCTGCGAGCGGTCGCGCTCGGGCTCATCGCCGTGTTCGCGCACATCGCCGCGACCGCGTACCGCGGCGTCCTCGCCGGACGGGACGACGCCTACGCCGT
>JBQGCR010000117.1:0-2715 GCA_052038585.1 Kineosporiaceae bacterium | reverse complement strand
CTGCCGGGCGGCGCCGCGGGCGTGCCCGGTCCGGAGCCCGGCGAGCCACCGCCCGTCGGTCCCGAGGAGCCGGGGCCGGACGGGCCCGGCCCGGACGGTGTCGGTGTCGGTGTCGGTGCCGGCGTCGGGGCCGTCGTCGGGTCGGGCGTCGTCGGCGTCGGGCCGACGGTGAGCACGGCGAGCCACGGGCGTCCGACGTCGGCGCCCCCGACGCGCAGCTGGGCGCGCAGGGCGTACTCGCCGGCGGGCACCGCGAGGCGCAGCTGCGCCGACGCGCCCGCGGCGCTCGCCGGCGTGCCGGAGAGCGGGAGGTCCACGGTGCCGTCGTCACCGGTCGTCAGGGGGCCGGCCGCCGTCGTCAGGGTCGCGCCGGACACCGCCCAGGTGCTGCCGTCCTGGCGGTAGGCCAGCGTGGTGCGCAGGGTGGCGGCACCGCCGGGCGCGGAGCCGGTGACGCGCACCGTGACGGGGCTCGACCCGTCGGCGGCGAGGCCGGGGGCGTCGACGCGGTGGACGAGTGCCTCGGGGGCGACGAGCCGGGCGACGGACAGCCGCCCGCCGGTGACCGAGCGGCCCGGCATCGACCCGGGTCCGTCGACGCCGGCGAGGAGCCGGTCGCGGACGTCGGCCACGGGCAGGGCGGGGTCGGACGAGCGCAGCAGCGCCGCGCCGGCGGCGACGAGGGGGGCGGCGATGGAGGTGCCGGACACCGCGCCGTAGCCGCCGTCCCACGTCGTCGTCGGCACGTAGAGCCCGGGCGCGAAGAGGTCGACGCTCCGGGCGCCCCACGCGCTGAAGGACGCGCGCTCGCCGGTGGCCGTCGACGCCCCGACGGTGAGGACGCCCGGGTCGTCGAGCGAGGCGGGGTAGGACGGGTTCGCGTCCCGGTCGACCCCGTCGTTGCCGGCGGCGGTGACGACGAGCATGCCCTTGGAGCGGGCGTACGCGACGGCGTCCTTGAGGGCGGTGAGCCAGTAGCCCGACAGGGGTCCGCCGAAGCTGCAGTTCGCGACGTCCGCGCCGTGGTCGGCCGCGTAGTAGAGGGCCTGGATCGCCAGGCTCATGTCGATGTTCCGGCCGGAGCCGACGACGAGCGGCATGATCTGCGCGCGGGGGGCGAGACCCGCTGCGCCCGTGCGGTTGTCGAGCCGGGCCGCGATCGAGCCTGCGACGCTCGAGCCGTGCGCGCCGCCCGCGCCGCCGTTCGTCAGGTCGGCGGAGCCGGTGTAGAAGTTCCAGCCGTGGCAGTCGCCGGGGCGGCCGTCGCGGTCGGTGTCGACGCTGCCGCAGGGCTCGCCCGGGTCGGTCCACAGGGCGCCGGCGAGGTCGGGGTGGTTCGTCGCGTAGCCGGTGTCGAGGACCGCGACGACGGCGCCGTCGCCCTGCACGGTCGGCCAGGCGGACAGGGCGCCGACGTCGATGCCCGGCGTCGCGGCCTGGCCCGCCGCGCGGCCAGTGTTGCGCAGGTGCCAGGCGTCGGCGAAGAGCGGGTCGTCGGGAGCCTCGAGCGAGGTCACGGCCACGGTCGGGGTGACCGACGCGCGGGTCACGCCGGGCAGGGCGGCGACGGCCGCGGCGGACAGGGCGGTGGCGACGACGACGGAGCCGTCGCGCAGCGGCTGGGCCGAGCGGACCCACGGCTGGCTGCGGAACCACTCGACCTGTGAGGCGGCCGGAGCCGGTCCGGCCTGGGGCGCGGCGCCGGCCTCAGGGGCCGCCTGCGTCGTCCACGGCTGCGGCGCGCGCTCGCCGAGCCCGGCCTCGACCGCCACGGACCGGCCGCCGGCGACCCAGGCGACGTGGCCGTCGGTGTCGAGGTCGATCGTCCCGCTCTCGCCGAGCAGGCGCTGGGCCCGGGCGAGCAGGGCGACGTCGAGGCGTCCCGGGGTGGCGGTCGTGACGTCCGCGGTCGCGGCGTCGGCGGTCGTGACGTCGGCGGTCGCGACGGCCGGGACGGCAGCGGTCCCTGTCGTGCCCGGGGCCGTCACCGGCGCCTGGTCGGTCGTGACGACGAGCCGGGTCAGCCCGTCCTGCACGTCGGGCACCGACCACAGGTCGCTCGCCGGGACGGCGTCGTCGGCGCCCTGCGGCCAGGCGGTCAGGCCGCCCGCGACGAGCGCGGCGGCGCAGGCCGCCGAGACCGCGGCCCCGAGGGGGCGGTGGCTCCGGGACAGGGTGGCCAGGCGCGCGAGGGTTCTCACCTAGGCAGCGTCGCCGCGGGAGGACGTGTTCTGGATCGGCCGCGCAGGCGCCCGCCACGCGAGGCGTCCGAGCGCCTCACGGCCCCGGACGCACGGAGCGTGGCCCGGCGGCACCCGTCCGGCTCTGCGTCCCGCGCCGTCGTGCGTCGGGGCGGGTGCCGGGCCCCGGGGGGCCCGGGGCGGCGGCTCGGGCATGAGGAACCGGTCAGAACGGTGGTGGTCCGGCGAAGGGGTCCGGGTTGTGGGTCGGGGGGGGGGTGCGCTGGTCGAGCTGGGTGGCGGGGGCGGTGTGGGGGGTGATGCGGCGTCCGGTGGGGGTGGTCCAGGTGATGTCGCCGGTCCAGGGGTCGATGGTGGGGGTCCAGCCGCAGTGGGTCTTGAGGCGGTGGTGGCGTCGGCACAGGGGGTGCAGGGTGAGGCAGTCGGTGTGGCCGTCGGGCCAGGGCTGGGAGTGGTCGAGGTCGCAGGTCTGGGCGGGGTGGTGGCAGCCGGGGAAGGTGCACTGGGGGTGGTC
>JBQGCR010000116.1:0-4655 GCA_052038585.1 Kineosporiaceae bacterium | reverse complement strand
CCCGTCGCGCTGCTCGTGCTCGGCGCGGCGGCGCTCGCCGGCGTCGTCCTCGCCCTCGGCCTGCCCCGGGACGCCGCGCCCCCGGCCGGCCTGCCCGCGGCCGCCCCCGCCGGTCAGGAGCCGGCCCGGTGAGCGACCTCGTCGTCGGCGTCGACCTCGGCACGAGCGGCCCCAAGGTCGCGGTGTGCACGACGGACGGGCGCGTCGTCGGTCGCGGCGCCGCCAGGACGGCGCTGCGGCTGCTGCCCGGCGGCGGTGCCGAGCAGGACCCGGACGACTGGTGGTCCGCCGTCGTCACCGCGGTGCGGTCCGCGCTCGACGGCCTCGACACCGCCGCCGTCGCGGGCGTCTGCATGAGCGCCCAGTGGGGCGGGCTCGTGCCCGTCGACGCCGCCGGCCGCCACCTGCACCCGGCCCTGACGTGGATGGACGGGCGGGGCGCGGCGTACTCGCGGGCCCTCACCGGCGGGGGCCTCACCGTGCCCGGGACCGGCTACAACGCCCGCGCCCTGCGCCGCTGGATCGCGCTCACCGGCGGGGTGCCGACCCGGACGGGCAAGGACCCGGTGGGCCAGCACCAGTGGCTGCGCCACCACCGGCCCGACGTCGCCGACGCCGCCGCGCACCTGCTCGACGTCCCCGAGTACCTGACGATGCGGCTCACGGGCCGGCCCGTCGCCGGCTGGGACACCGCGACCGTGCGCTGGTGCACCGACAACCGCGACGCGACCGCGGTCCGCTGGCACCCCGGCCTCGTCGCCGCGTGCGGCTTCGACCCCGCGCAGCTGCCCGAGCTCGTCGCGCCGGGCAGCGTCGTCGGCACGGTCCGGCCCGGCGTCGCCGCCGAGCTCGGGCTGCCCGCCGGGGTGCGGGTCGTCGCCGGGACCGGGGACCCGACGGCGGCCGCCGTCGGCGCCGGCGCCGTGCGCGACCACGACCCCCACCTGTACGTCGGGACGTCCGCGTGGCTGAGCTGCCACGTCCCCGGCAAGCGGACGGACGTGCGCCGCGGCATCGCCTCCCTCCCCTCGGTCGTGCCCGGGCGCTGGTGGGTCGCCACGGTGCAGGACGTCGCCGGCAAGGCGGTCGACTGGCTGCTCGACGAGGTGGTCTACCCCGGCGACGCCATGCGGGACGACGACGGCGGCCGCCCGGGAGACGGCCTGGACCGGCTCAACGCGCTCGCCGCGCAGGCGCCGCCCGGCAGCAACGGCGTCGTCTTCACGCCCTGGCTCAACGGCGAGCGGACCCCGGTGGACGACCCGACGGTGCGCGGCGGCTGGTTCAACGTCTCCCTCTCGACGACCCGGGCCGACCTCGCCCGCGCCGTCTTCGAGGGCATCGCGCTCAACGCCCGGTGGCTGCGCGACGCCGTCGAGCGGTTCGTCGCCCGGGACCACCCCGCGGGCTTCGAGGCCGTCCGGTTCGTCGGCGGCGGGGCCACCTCGCCGCTGTGGTGCGCGACGATGGCCGACGTGCTCGGCTGCACGGTCCTGCAGGTCGAGGAGCCGCGGCTGGCCAACGCCCGGGGGGCCGCGCTGCTGGCCGCCGTCGGGCTCGGCGCGCTCGCGTGGGACGACGTCCCGGCGCGCGTCCGGGTCGCGCGCGCCCACGAGCCCGACCCGGCCCGGCGGGAGGTCCACGACCGGCAGTTCGCCGCCTTCACCGGCCTGTACGCCGGCACCCGCCGGGTCTACGCCCGGCACAACCGTGGCCTGCTCGGGGGCGGCCCGCCCACCGATACCCTGGAGGGGTGACCCCCCAGGAGCTGTCCGCCGCGATCCGCGCCGCCCTGACCAGTGCCGTCGAGGCCGGCGAGCTGTCAGTCGCCGTCCCCGACGAGGTCCGCGTCGAGCGTCCGAAGCAGCGCGAGCACGGCGACTGGGCCACGAACGTCGCGCTGCAGCTCGCCAAGCAGGCCGGCCGGCCCCCGCGCGAGGTCGCGACCCTGCTCGCCGACCGGCTCTCGACGGTCCCCGGGGTCAAGAGCGTCGAGGTCGCCGGGCCCGGCTTCCTCAACGTCGTGCTCGACGCCGCCGCGGCGGGCGAGCTCGCCCGGACCGTCGTCGAGGCCGGGCCGGCGTACGGGACGACGGCGACCGGCGCCGGCACCCGGGTCAACCTCGAGTTCGTCTCGGCCAACCCGACCGGGCCGATCCACCTCGGCGGCACCCGGTGGGCGGCGGTCGGGGACAGCCTCGCGCGGATCCTCGAGGCGACGGGCGCCGAGGTGACCCGCGAGTACTACTTCAACGACCACGGCGCCCAGATCGACCGCTTCGCGCGCTCGCTGCTCGCCCGGGCCCTCGGCGAGCCGGCCCCCGACGACGGCTACGGCGGGCAGTACGTCGAGGACATCGCCACCGCGGTCCTCGACCAGGTCGCCGCCGAGGGCGGCCCGGACCCGCGGACGCTGCCCCGCGAGGAGGCCCAGGAGGTCTTCCGGGCCCGCGGCGTCGACCTCATGTTCGGCGAGATCAAGGCGTCCCTGCACGAGTTCGGGGTCGACTTCGACGTCTACTTCCACGAGAACGACCTGCACGCGTCCGGTGCCGTCGAGCGGGCCATCGCGCGGCTGCGCGACCTCGGCCGGGTCTACGAGGCGGACGGCGCGACGTGGCTGCGCACGACCGACTTCGGGGACGACAAGGACCGGGTCGTCGTCAAGAGCGACGGGCAGGCCGCGTACATCTCCGGCGACCTGGCCTACTACCTCGACAAGCGCGAGCGCGGCTTCGACCGGTGCCTGCTCATGCTCGGGGCGGACCACCACGGCTACATCGGCCGGATGATGGCGATGTGCGCGGCGTTCGGGGACACCCCGGGGGTCAACCTCGAGATCCTCATCGGCCAGATGGTCAACCTCGTCAAGGACGGCCAGCCGGTCCGGATGAGCAAGCGCAACGGCACCGTCGTCTCGATGGAGGACCTCGTCGAGGCGGTCGGCGTCGACGCGGCCCGGTACGCGCTCACCCGGTCCTCGACCGACTCGACGATCGACGTCGACCTCGACCTGCTCACCAAGCGGTCCAACGACAACCCGGTCTTCTACGTCCAGTACGCGCACGCCCGGATCAACGGCGTCGTCCGCAACGCGGCCGAGCACGGCGTCCGACGCGAGGACGCGTTCGTCCCGGCGCTGCTCACCGACGAGACCGACTCCGCGCTGCTCGCGGCGCTCGGGGAGTTCCCGCGCGTCGTCGCCCAGGCCGCCGAGCTGCGCGAGCCGCACCGCGTCGCGCGCTACCTCGAGGAGCTCGCCGGCCACTTCCACCGCTGGTACGACGCGACCCGGGTCACCCCGCGCGCCGACGAGGCCGTCGACGACGGCCACCGCACGCGGCTCTGGCTCGCCGAGGCCGCCCGCACCGTGCTCGCCAACGGCCTGCGCCTGCTCGGCGTCAGCGCCCCCGAGAGGATGTAGGACGCACCATGGGGACCCACGAGGCCGGGGCGCTGCACGCGCCCGGGTACGGCGGCGTCGCGACCGTCCCGGGCTGGCTGCGCCCGCCGGGCGACGTGAACGACCTGCTCGGCGCGCTCTGGGCCGGCAGCGTGCACCGCGACGGGGACGACGGCGCGCTGCGCGTCGGCGGGGTCGACGTCCGCGACCTCGCCGCGGAGTTCGGCACGCCCGCCTACGTGCTCGACGAGGCCGACTTCCGGGCGCGCGCCGTCGCCTTCCGCGACGCGTTCGCCGCGGCCTTCGCCGACGCCTGCGGCGGGGCCGAGGTCTACTACGCGGCCAAGGCCTTCCTCTGCACCGAGGTCGCCCGCTGGGTCGCCGCCGACGGCCTCGGGATCGACGTGTGCACCGGCGGTGAGCTCGCCGTCGCGCTGCGCGGCGGCGTCGACCCGGCGCGGATCGCGCTGCACGGCAACAACAAGAGCGACGCCGAGCACGAGCGGGCCCTGCGTGCCGGGGTCGGGCGCGTCGTCGTCGACAGCCTCGAGGAGATCGACCGGGTCGCCGACACCGCCGCCCGGCTCGGGGTGCGGGCCCGGGTCATGATCCGGGTGACCGTCGGGGTCGAGGCGCACACCCACGAGTACATCGCCACGGCCCACGAGGACCAGAAGTTCGGGCTCTCCCTCGCCGAGGGCGTCGCCGCAGCGGGCGTCCGGAAGGCGCTGTCCCGCAGCGAGATCGAGCTCGTCGGCCTGCACAGCCACATCGGCTCGCAGATCTTCGACACCGCGGGCTTCGAGGTGAGCGCGCGGCGGCTGCTGCGCCTGCACGCCGAGGTCGAGCGCGAGCACGGCGTCGTCCTGCCGGAGATCGACCTCGGCGGCGGCTTCGGCATCGCGTACACGAGCGAGCACGACCCGCTCGAGCCGAAGGCGCTCGCCGACCAGATGGCCGAGATCGTCGTCCGCGAGTGCGCCGCGCTCGGGATCGCCGTGCCGAGGGTCAGCATCGAGCCCGGCCGCGCCGTCGCCGGCCCGTCGACGTTCACCCTCTACTCCGTCGGCACGGTCAAGCCGGTGAGCCTGGACCACCACCTCTCGCGGCTCTACGTGGCCGTCGACGGGGGGATGAGCGACAACATCCGCACGGCGCTGTACGGCGCCGACTACTCGTGCACGCTCGCCTCCCGCGCGTCCGCCGCGGAGCCCGTGCTGAGCCGGGTCGTCGGCAAGCACTGCGAGAGCGG
>JBQGCR010000115.1:0-3864 GCA_052038585.1 Kineosporiaceae bacterium | reverse complement strand
CAAGAAGATCGCCGAGGGCACCGGCGCGCTCGTCCTCGACGTCAAGGTCGGCTCCGGCGCGTTCATGAAGACCGAGGACGACGCCCGCGAGCTCGCCCGGACGATGGTCGACCTCGGCACCGACGCGGGCGTGAGGACGGTTGCGCTCCTCACCGACATGTCGACCCCGCTCGGGCTCACCGCCGGCAACGCGCTCGAGGTCGCCGAGAGCGTCGAGGTGCTCGCCGGGGGTGGCCCGGCCGACGTCGTCGAGCTCACCGTCGCGCTGGCCCGCGAGATGCTCGCGGCCGCCGGCAAGCCGGACGCCGACGTCGAGGCCGCGCTCGCCGACGGCCGGGCGATGGACGTCTGGCGCCGGATGGTCGCGGCCCAGGGCGGGGACCCGGACGCGACGCTGCCCGTCGCCCGGGAGACCCACGACGTGCTCGCCGAGCGCGACGGCGTCCTCACCCGGCTCGACGCGCTCGCCGTCGGCGTCGCCGCCTGGCGGCTCGGCGCGGGGCGCGCCCGCAAGGAGGACCCCGTGCAGGCGGGTGCGGGCGTCGTCCTGCACGCCAAGCCGGGGGACGCCGTGCGGGCCGGGCAGCCGCTGCTCACGCTGCACACGGACACCCCGGAGCGCTTCGACGCGGCGCTGCGCGACCTCGAGGGCGGGGTCGAGATCGGTCCCGCCGCGACGTCGTCCGCCGGGCGGCAGGTCGTGCTCGAGCGGATCGGCTGAGGCCGCGGTGGCGGACGGGGACCGCCGCCCGCGGTCGGTCTACGGGGTCGGCGACGAGCCGGACCCGCGGTTCTCCCTCGCCAACGAGCGGACGGCGCTCGCCTGGGTGCGCACCGCGCTCGCGCTCGTCGCCGGCGGGGTCGGGCTGACGTCCCTCGCCCGGCTCGCCGACCTCGGCCGGGGCGTCGACGTCGTCGCGGCCGTCGTCTGCGTCGCCGGCGGCTGGGCCGCGGTGTCGGCGGTGCTCGGCTGGCGCCGCCGGGAGGTCGCGCTGCGCACCGGGCGTCCGCTGCCCGCGCCGGTCGCGCTGCCCTGGCTCGCCGCCGGCGTCGTCGGCGCGGCGGTGGCGCTCGCCGTCGTCGTCGTCGCCCGCGGCTCCTGAGCCCGTGGCGGGGGTGCCGGGGGCGCAGGCGGAGCGGACGGCCCTGGCCTGGCAGCGCACCGGGGTGGCGTCCAGCGCCGTCGCCGGGCTCGCGGTGCTCACCGCGGCGCGCGACCGGTCGTGGTGGCTCCTCGGCGTCGTCGCCGTCCTCGCGGCCGTCGCCGGCGCGGCCGGCTTCCTCGCCTCGCGCGACGGCGGCCGGGTCCACGCCGGGGCCGGGACGGCCTGGCCCCGGCTCCTCGCGACGGTCACCGCGACCCTCGCCGTCGCCGCGGCCGGCCTCCTCCTCGCCCTGTACGCGGTGCTCCCGTCGCGGTGACGCCGCGGGCACGGTGCGTCATGTGACGAGGGTGTCCGGATGAATCGGCCTGCGCCTCTTCCCTTTCGCGGCGCGAGGCGGGAGGTTGTCCTCCGTTCTCCCGACGTCCGTCCCGGACGGGACGGCTCCTCCTGGAGGTCCTGCGTGGCTCCTCGTCCCCGCCGCCTGCGCGCGGCGATCGTCGCCGGCGCCGTCGGCGCCCTGGCCCTCACCGGCGGGTCGGCCGGCCTCGCCACCACGGCCGGTGCCGCCCCCGCGACGGTGTCCACCGACCCGGCGACGGACTCGGCGTCCCGCGCCGGGGTCGACAGCGCCCGCGCCGTCGTCCAGCTCAGCCTCGAGCCGCTGGCCGTCTCCCCGCGCACGAAGCCGGCCAGGGGCAAGAAGCTCGACTTCTCCTCGACCGCCACCAAGAGCGAGCGGGCCCGGCTGTCGGCCCAGCGCAACGCCTTCAAGCAGTGGCTCCAGACGGTCGCCCCGAAGGCCAGGGTGACGAGCGAGTACGACGTCGCGGTCAACGCCGTCTCCGTGGCGCTGAACGGCACGCCGCTGGCGACCCTGCGCGGCGGCCCCGGCGTCGTCGCCGCGTCCTACGCGGGCGTGTACACCCCGCTCGACGACGCCGACCCCGACCTCGGGCTCGTCGACGCGATCGCCGCGTGGAAGTCCCTCGCGGGCACCGCCGTCCCGGGCGCCAACGCCGGCGCCGGCGTCCGGGTCGGCATCGTCGACTCCGGCATCGACGCGACGCACCCGTGCTTCGACGGTCGCGGGGTCCCCTACTCCTACCCCGCGTTCGGCGGCTCCGCGGGCGACCCGCGCTTCACCTCGCCGAAGGTCGTCGTCGCCAAGGTCTTCAACATGCGCGCGAAGAACCGCGGCCTGACGGCCGAGGCGGTCGACGACCACGGGACGCACGTCGCCGGCACGGTCGCCTGCGAGCTCGACACCCCGGCCGTGGTGGACGGCGTCGCGATCCCGTACCGGATGTCCGGCGTCGCGCCCGCGGCCCAGCTCGGCAACTACAACGTCTTCCCCGGCGACGTCGCGGACGCGCGCAGCGAGGACATCCTCGACGCGCTCCAGGCCGCGGCCGAGGACGGCATGGACGTCGTCAACATGAGCCTCGGCGGCGGCGCCCACGGCGTCCAGGACCTGCTCACCGTCGCGGTCGACAACCTTGACCGCGGCGCGAACATGGTCGTCGCCGTGGCGAACGGCAACTCCGGCCCCGGCCACTTCACCGTCGAGTCGCCCGGCTCGGCGGAGCGCGCCCTGTCCGCCGGCGCGGCGAGCGTCGGCCACTTCGTCGGCCTCCCGCTCACGTACGCCGGCGTCACGTACCTGACCGCCGCCGGCGACCTGCCGATCCCGACGGCGGCGCCGCTGTCCGCGCCGCTCGAGGCGGCGCTGTCGGCGCCCGGCGTGCTGAGCCTGGCGTGCGCGCCGCTGCCGGCCGGCTCGCTCACCGGCTCGATCGCCGTCGTCAAGCGCGGCTCGTGCACCTTCTCGACGAAGGCCCGGGCGGCGCAGGACGCCGGTGCGGTCGGCGTCGTCGTCGTCAACAACGTCGCCGGCGACCCGACGGCGATGGCCGCGGACGACACCGTCATCCCCGCGCCGACGATCCCCGCCGTCATGGCGGGCGTCGCCGACGAGGCGGCGCTGCGGGCCGCGGACGGGACGGCGACCGCGACGCTCGGCGACGTGCCGGCGTACCAGCGGACGGCGAACGACTCCGTCATGGCCGGGTTCTCCAGCCAGGGCCCGACGGACGTCGACCTGCGGGTCAAGCCGGACGTCGTCGCCCCCGGCGTCAACGTCCTGTCCAGCGTGCCCGCGTCGGCGTGCGCGCTCGCGCCGTGCTTCGCCTTCCTCAGCGGGACGTCCATGGCGACGCCGCACCTCGCCGGCGTCGCCGCCGTCGTCCGCGGCGCGCGTCCGGCGTGGACGCCTGAGCAGGTGCGCTCGGCGATCGTCAACACGGCGACGCAGGGCGTGCTCCGCGCGGCGACGGACGGCTCGCCGGAGACCGACGTCCAGGTCGTCGGGTCCGGCGCGGCGAGCCTCACCTCGGCGCTCGCGGCGACGGTCGCGCTCGGCCCGGTGAGCACGTCGTTCGGCGCGGTGCCGTCCGGCTCGGGGCAGACGCTGACGAAGGCGGTCACGCTGACCAACCTCGGCGCGTCCGCGGCGACGTACGCGCTCTCGGTGGACGGCGGGGTGTTCTCCGTGCCGGCGACGGTCACGGTGGCGGCGGGCGCCTCGGCGAGCGTGCCGGTCACGGCGACCTTCCCCAAGGGCGCCGCCCCCGGCGACCGCCAGGCCACGCTCCGCGTGAAGCGCGGGGCCACCGAGGTCGCCCACAGCGTGGTCTACGCGCTCGTCAAGTAGACGCCCCCACCCCTTCCCGCGTGATCATGCACTCGACGTCGGTGATCA
>JBQGCR010000114.1:0-3368 GCA_052038585.1 Kineosporiaceae bacterium | reverse complement strand
GCTCGTCCGCGAACGTCTCGCGCAGCGCGGCGCGGAACTCCTCGGCGCTCGCCTGGACGGGCAGCGCGACGGGCCGGCGGACGACGTCGAGGTCCCACGACTCGCACGCGTCCGCGATCATCGCCGACAGCGCGTCGGTGTTCGCGACGATCCCGACGCCCGCCCCCTGCGGCAGCGGCTGGTGCAGGACGAGCTGGGCGACGTCGAAGAGCTGGTGGACGTTCTCGACCCGGATGCAGCCGCTCTGGCGCAGCATCGCGTCGAAGGCCTCGCGCGGCGCGCGGGTCGGGCGCACGGCGTGCCCGGGCGGCACCCCGAAGCCGGAGAACCCAGACTTCACGACGATGACCGGCTTGTGCCGGGCGAGGCGCCGCGCGATGCGGCTGAACTTTCGCGGGTTGCCGATGCTCTCGAGGTAGAGGCCGACCGCGTCGGTGCCGGCGTCCTCCTCCCAGTACTGCATGCAGTCGTTGCCGGAGACGTCGGCGCGGTTGCCGGCGGACAGGAACGTCGACAGGCCGAGGGTGCGCCGGGCCGCGGAGTCGAGCACCGAGACCGACAGCGCCCCGGACTGGCAGAAGAGCCCGAGCCGGCCGGGGCGCGGCAGGACCGCGCCGAGGGAGACGTTGAGCCGGGACGCCGGGTCGGCGTTGAGGACCCCCCACGACGCCGGCCCGACGACCCGCATCCCGTTGGCGCGCGCGAGCCGGACGAGCTCGCGCTGGCGCTGCAGCCCCTCGGCGCCGGTCCGCTCGTCGGGCGCGGTCTCGGCGAAGCCGCCCGAGACGACGACGAGGCCGCGGACCCCGAGCGCCGCGGCCTCCTCGACGACGCCGAGCACCGCCGCAGCCGGGACGGCGATGACGACGAGGTCGACCGGGGCCCCGATGGCGGCGAGGCTGCGGTGCGCGGGCACGCCGAGCACCGCGTCGGCCTCGGGGTGGACGACGTGGAGGTCGCCGGTGAACCCGCCCGCGAGGGCGTCCGCGAGGAGCCGGTGGCCGACGGTGCCGGGCCGCCGGCTCGCGCCGACGATCGCGACGCTGCGCGGGTTGAGCAGCGCCTGGACGCTGCGCGCCTCGGCGCGGTGCTCGCGCGACTCCATGACCTCGAGCGACTTCTCGGTGGGGTCGATGTCGAAGTGCAGCGAGATGACGCCGTCCTCGTAGTGGTGGCTCACCTCGTACCCGGCGTCGCGGAAGACGCCCATCATCTTGCGGTTCTGCGGGAGCACCTCCGCCTCGAAGCGGTGGATCCCGTTCTCCCGCGCGGCGGCCGCGAGGTGCTCCAGGAGCACCGACCCCAGCCCCCGGCCGTGGTGGGCGTCGCTGATGTTGAACGCCACCTCGGCCGACGTCGGGCTGATCCGGTCGTAGCGGCCGATGCCGATGATCGACCCGCCGACGGTGACGACGAGGGCGACCCGGTCCCGGTGGTCGACGTGGGTGAACCGGTGCAGGTCGGCGTCGGACAGCCGCGGCATCGGGGCGAAGAACCGCAGGTAGATCGACTCGGGCGACTGCGCGACGTGGAACGCCTGCAGCGCCTCGGCGTCGGCCGGCGTGATCGGCCGCAGGTGGGCCGTGCCGCCGTCGCGCAGGACGACGTCGGCCTCCCAGTGCGCCGGGTAGGTCGGCCGGTCGTGGGCCGGGGCGGCGGTCTCGACGGCGGGGTTGGCCACGGGGCCACCCTAACGACGCGGGCCCGTCCCCGGCAGGACCGACGGCCCCGCGGCCGGTCCCGCGCTCAGGCCCCGAGGTCGCCGGCGTCGCCGACCGGCTCCGGCTGCGGCACACCGCCGTCGCGCACGGACTCGAGCAGCGCGCGGGCCGCGGCCTCGGCGCGCCGGCAGCTCTCGGCGCAGACGCCGCAGTGGGCGTGCATCGCCGCGTGCTCCTCGCACTGCGCCGCGCAGCGCTTGCACGCGACGACGCACGCCTCGAGGAGCACCCGGACCAGGCCCAGGTCGACGGCGGTCTGGCGGGAGAGCACCGAGACCGTGGCGCTGCACACGTCGGCGCAGTCGAGGCAGCGGCGCACGCACTCGCGCAGCTCGGCCACCATCTCCTCGCCGAGGCAGGCGTCGGCGCACGCGGTGCAGGCCTGCGAGCACTCGAGCACGGCCTCGACGGCGTCGGCGAGGGCGGTCGGCTCCACGGCCGCGGCGGTCGGGTTGCTCGCGATCATCTCCATGACGGTCATGGCGGGTCCGTACCCGACGGCCCGACCGGCACGCGTGCGAGGGTGGCGGCGTGGAGCACCTCGACGTCGTCCGGGCCCGGCGGATGGTCCGCACCTACGACCCGGGGCGCGCCGTCGCCCCGGCGGTCCTCACCCGGCTGCTCGACGCCGCGACGCGGGCGCCGAGCGCCGGCCACAGCCAGGGCCGGGACCTGCTTGTCCTCCGCGACGCGGCGCGCGACGCGTTCTGGGCCGCGACGACCGGCCCCGGAGCGCCCGACCGCTGGGTCACGGGGATGCGCACGGCGCCGGTCCTCGTGCTGTGCCTGGCCGACCCCGGCCGCTACCTCGACCGGTACGCCGATCCGGACAAGGCCCGCGCCGCCGCGCCGCCGGACCCCGCCGCCTGGCCCGTGCCGTGGTGGGACGTCGACACCGGGATGGCGGCGCTGCTCCTGCTGCTCGGCGCGGTCGACGAGGGGCTCGGCGCGTGCCTGTTCGGGGTCCCCGCGGACCGGCACGACGCGGTCCGGGCGGCGTTCGGGGTGCCGCTGGACCGCCGCGTCGTCGCCGTCGTCAGCCTCGGCCACCCCGCCCCGGACCGCCGCTCGCCGTCGTTGCGTCGCGGGCGCCGACCGCTCGCCGAGGTCGTCCACGACGGACGCTTCGGCACCCCGTGGCCGGCCGGGCTCACGCCACCCGGAGCCTGACGACGGGCGCCTGCGGCACGGCCGTCGCCCCGGCGGGGACGCCGTCCGCCAGGGGTGCCGTCCAGCCGGCGACGTCGCCGGCGCAGGCCTCCCCGGCGGTGCTCGGCGTCGCCGTCGCGAGGACGACCTGCGACGTGCCGACCCGGACCGCCGGCGCGGTGCCGCTCGTGCCCTCGACGCGCACGACGACCCAGACGCGGCGGTCGGCGAGGAGCACCGGGGACCCGGCCCGGGCGACGACGTCCGCCACGGCGGAGCCGGGCACGGTGCCCAGGTCGGCGAGCAGCGCGCCGGGCCGCTGCCCCGTGCCGTCGTCGGCGAGGAGCGCGACGCGCAGCGGCCGGGTGCCCGCGGCCGTGACGCCGAGACCCACGGCGTCGACCCGCACCGCCCCGCTGACGTCCCACGGGACCGCCCGGGCCTGCCCGGCCGCCAGGCGCAGGGAGGCCGTCGCGGCGTAGCGCGGGCCGGTCCACG
>JBQGCR010000113.1:0-10842 GCA_052038585.1 Kineosporiaceae bacterium | reverse complement strand
GGCTCGACGTCCCCTACGGCTTCAACGTCGAGAGCGTCTCGATCCGGCGCGCCGAGATCGAGGCCTCGGTCGCCCTCGCCGCCCGGCTGCGCCGCACCGACCCGCCTCACGCGGCAGCCGGGGTCGCCTCGACGTAGCGCTTGAGCTCCTCGAGGTCCTTGACGTGCAGGGCCCGGACCCGGCGGCCGAGGACGGCCTCGGCGACCTGCCTCAGCGGGGACGGCAGCGGGACGTCGACCCGGAAGTCGAGGAAGACCCGGGTGCGCGACGGACCGAGCGGCTCGAGCCGGAAGTCGACCTCCGGCGTCATCGTCCGCCCGCCCGGACCGCGGTTCGTCAGCCGGTACTCGACGCGCTCCGGGGACACCGAGTGGAGCCGCTGCCGGCCCTGCTCGGTGCCGCTGCGGTCCCGGAAGACGATGCACGACCCGACGCTCGTGCCGTCCCCGTCGACGCTGCACGTGTACCCGGTGGCCTGCGGCCACGCCGACCACTGCATGAGCTCGTTCTCGTCGGCGATTGAGGCGGCGACCCGGTCGGCCGGCCGGTCGACGACGATGCTCTCCGTCCAGTGCATGACCCCTCCGGTAGTTCGATGGTCGAACAGTGAGAGGATCGAACCATGTCGGACGACGCCCCGCACCCCGACCACCCGGTCCTGCTCGCGTGCCGGGCCCTGGCGCGCGCGATGGACCTCTTCGACGAGGCCGCCTGCCGCACCCTCGGCGTCGGCCGCAGCGACCTGCGCGCCCTCAACCTCCTCGAGCACGGCCCGCTGTCCCCGGCGACGATCGCCGACGAGCTGCACCTGTCGCGCTCGTCGGTGACGACGCTGCTCGACCGGCTCGTGCGGGCCGGCTACGTCGAGCGCACCGAGTCGCCCGGTGACCGCCGCAGCGTCCGGGTGGCGCTGCGCCCCGAGACGTTCCGCGCCTTCGCCGAGGTCTACCGGCCGCTGGGGATCCGCGTGCACGCGACCGTCCGGTCCCTCGACCCGCCGACCCGGGCCGCCGTCGTCGACGGCCTCGAGGCGATGACGGCCGCGTTCCACGAGGCCCTGCCGCGACCGGGCGACACCTGACGCGGGCGCGGACCTCTCCCCGCGCCCGGCGGGTCCGTCCTAGTCTGGCCGGGTGGCGAGCGACCGGACCGCGGTCTACCTGCGGCTGCGCGGGCTCATGGCGGACGCCGTCGACGGTCTGCCCGTCACGGCCGACGGCGACGACGGCTTCAGCGTGGACACCGGCCGCCACCGCGCGGACGGGTACGCCTACCAGTTCGGCGCCGTCCGCACCGGCGCCCGCGGCGTGAGCTACCACCTGCTGCCGGTCTACTACTGGCCCGACCTCCTCGACGACGTCAGCCCCGAGCTGCGCCGCCGCATGCAGGGCAAGAGCTGCTTCACCTTCACCCGCGTCGACGAGCCGCTGCTCGACGAGCTGGCCGACCTGACCCGCCGGGGCGCCGAGCGCCTCGCGACGTCGGGCGACGAGCTCCCCGGCCAGTGACACCCTGACGACGGACCCGCTGGAGGAGTTCGACGACGACGTCCCCGCCGGTCCTGGCAGACCCGGGCCGAGGTCCGCGACAACTTGCTCTCCCTCGCCGCCACCGCCGCCCTGCGGCTCGTGCCCGAGGACTGAGCCCGGACCGCCCTCAGGGGGCCTGCCGCGGCCGGCGGCGCACCACCCGGTAGCCCTTCTCGGCCGACCGGACGGCGGCCATCTCCGCCGAGATGCCCTCCTGCCGCTCCCACGACCCGTAGACGGCACCGGACGTCGTGAGCACCGACAGCGCCCGCCGGGCGCCGGGGGCGATCCGGCCGGCGGCCTCGTCGCGCCACGGCGTCCCGGGCAGCGGCATGAACGTGTGCGCGTGGATCCGGGCGCCGAGACCGCGCAGCCGGTCCATGAGCGCGACCGTCTCGAGCGCGGCCTCCTCGTCCTCGCCGGGCATGCCGAAGATGACGTCGACGTTCGGCCGGAACCCCTCCTGCACGCACAGCCGCACGGCCTCCTCGACGACCGCGACGCCGTGCCCGCGGCCGGACCGGGCGAGGACGGCGTCCGAGCCGGACTGCGCCCCGACGATGTCGTCGCGGTTGTGCACGTACCGCGCGAGCATCCGCAGCGCCGGCACGCTGACGTGCTCGGGCCGCAGCTCGCTGGGGAACGACCCGAAGAACACCCGACCGCCCGGCCCGATCTCCTCACGACACCCCGCGAGGAGGGCCTCGACGGCGTCGAGGTCCGGCTCGTCGCCGTCCGTCCCGTAGGACAGCGACGTCGGCGTGATGAACCGGACGTCGCGCAGTCCCCGCCCGCGCAGCGTCGCGACGCCCTCGCGCACCGACTCGACCGACCGGTGCCGGAAGCGGGCGCTGAACATGAACGGGGTCTGGCAGAACTTGCAGGCGTAGACGCACCCGCGGGTGATCTCGATCGGGTTCGACAGGTTGCGGGTCCGCGGCATCGGCGGGTACGCGTCGAGCGGCCGGCGCACCGCCGCAGCCGCTCTCGCGAGCGACCCGTCGGCGGCGAGGGACGCCGTCCCCGGCACGGACGCGACGTCGGCGCCGCTCCCCCACGCCTCGACGAGCCCGGTGAACGTCGCCTCGCCCTCGCCGACGGCGACGACGTCGAAGCCGTCCCGCAGCGTCGCGAGCGGCTCGGCGGTCGCGTGGACGCCGCCGGCGACGTGGAGGACGCCGTCGTCCGGCCCGGACGGTGCCGCGGCACGGACGGCGGCGAGCTCGGCGGCCATGGCCGGCGCGTCCGGCGAGTAGAACGACCACGCGACGAGCGCCCGGCGGCCCGCGGCGACGGCGTCCGTGACGAGCGACGCGACCTCGCCGGCGCTGCGCCCGAGGTGCAGCGCGTACGGCACGGACGGCGGCTCGACCTCGAGCGCGGCGACGATCGTGTGGTGCCCGTACGTGAACCCCTTGCGGTAGCGCAGGATCACGTCGAGCCCGGTCACGCCACGACGATAACCCGGCGTACGGTCGGGACGTGGACGACGACGAGCCCGACGACGACCCGGCCGGCCGCCGCTTCACGGGGCTCGACGGCCCCGAGGTGGCGCTCCCGAAGGGCGACGTCACGGAGGGCGTCGTCCGCGTCGGCGCCACCGTCCGCCGGCCGCACCAGCCGCAGAGCCTCGCGGTGGCCGCCTACCTCGACCACCTGCATCGCACCGGGTTCGGCGCCGCACCGCGCTACCTCGGGCGGGACGCGCAGGGCCGGGACGTGCTCGACTTCCTCGACGGCGACGTCGCGGGCGACCCGCCGTCGGCGGCCTTCGCCGGCGACGACCTCCTCGCGTCCGTGGCCGTGCTGCTGCGCCGGCTGCACGACGCCTCCGCGGGCTTCCGGGCCGCCGAGGAGTTCGCGGCCCCACCCGGGACCGTGTGGGGCCGCGACCTCGTCGCCGTCGACACCGGCGTCCCGGACCCGGTCTGGGAGCTCGTGTCCCACACCGACGTCACGCCGCAGAACGTCGTCGTCTGGGACGGGTCCGCGGCCGGCTTCGTCGACTTCGACCTCGCCGGTCCGACGACGCGGCTGCTCGACGCGTGGAACACGGCGATGTGGTGGGTCCCGCTGCGCCCGCCGGGGGACGTCGGCCCGGACTGGGCGGACCTCGACCGGCCCTACCGGCTCCGCGTCTTCGCCGACGCCTACGGCCTCGACCGCGCCCAGCGCGCGGCGCTCGTCCCGCTCGGGATCGAGCGGGCGGACGTCACGTGGCTGCGGATGCGCGCGTCGGCGCAGACCCTCGGCGACGGATGGGCCCGGATGTGGCGCGAGGGCGCCGGGGACGCCGTCCGCCGCCGTCAGGCGTGGCTGCGGGCCGAGCGCGCGACCCTGGAGCGCGGGCTCAGCGGCTGACGGTCACCGTGCCGGCGACCGACGCCTTCGTCAGCGGCGTGAGGATGCAGTCGCCCGTGACCGGGGTGACGTTGCCCGCCAGCTTGATCGTCGCGCCCAGGCGCGGCCCGGCGGTGACCTTGCCGGTGATCCCGCCGGTCGTCGACGCCGTGACCCGGACCTTGTCGACCGTGCCGTCGACCCACGTCACGGTGACCCGCCCGGTGGCGGAGCCGCTCGTGCACGTCAGGCCGGGGGCCAGGGACGTCGCCGAGCCGCGGATCTTGCCCGAGCGGGGCAGCGAGCCGGTGCAGGCTGAGACGGTGCCGTTGAGGCCGACCGTGCTCATGACCGGACCCGAGAACCGCAGCCCGGGCGTGAACGTCACGGCGGCCTTGCCGGTGCACGTGCCGACGGTGACGGCGTGGGCCGGCGTGACGAACGCCGAGGACAGGACGACGGCGCTCGCGGCGACGGCGAGAGTGCGGACGGAACGCTTCACAGGGGCCCTCCAGGGGACGCACGACGAGGACGGCAGGCCTTCTGCCGCAACGACGCCGGACCGCGGGCGGGCGGTGATCCACAACACCGGCGGCCGCACGCTACCGGGCCGGGCGAGGTCGCGTCCACCGTCGCGCCAGGAGCCTCCGGCCGGACCTCAGCGCGGGTCGCGCAGGTCGACCGTCTGCGGCATGAGCCGCTCCTCGCCGCCGGCGCGCCACTCGACGAGGACGGCGGTCGCGTCGTCCTGGAGCCGGCCGTCCTGGTGCTCGAGGACCGCCCGCCGCAGCCGGCGCAGGGTCTCCGGCGCCGCGTAGCCGGCGTGGGAGGCCCGCTCGACGAAGTCCCCGAGCCGCTCGAGCCCGAAGAACGTCCCGTCGGCGGTGCGGGCCTCGGCGAGCCCGTCGGTGTGCAGCAGGAGCCGGTCCCCCGGCTGGAGCTGCTCCGACCCCGTCTCCACGGACGCGGTCAGCCCGGTCCCGAGCGGGGTCGCGGGCGGCGCGGCGAGCGTCTTGACGAGCCTGCCGTCGCGCAGCAGGAGCGGTTCGGGATGCCCGGCCGCGACCCACGTGAAGACCCCGGACGCGAGGTCGAGCCGGCCCAGGACGGCGGTGGCGAACCCCTCGCCGTCCAGGGCGTCGGCGAGCTCGGCGTCGACGGACGCGTAGGTCTGCGCCGGGTCGAGACCGCCGCGGCGGGCCCGCCGGTAGGCGGCGACGGCGACGGCCGCCGTCCGCGCCGCCGTCAGCCCGTGCCCCATCGCGTCGACGACGGCGAGGTGGAGGGCCTCCCGGTCGACCGCGTAGTCGAAGGTGTCCCCGCCGCAGTCGTAGCAGGGCTCGAGGATCGCCGAGACGACGAGCCCCTGCGTCGCGAAGGTCAGCGGCGGGGCCATCGAGCGCTGGAGCTCGGCGCTGACCGCCATCGGGCGGGTGCGCCGGACCCGCTCGAAGGTGTCCCCGTACGCGGACTTGCCCTGGACGACCTGCGCGACGAGGTGGGCGAAGCGTTCCCACACCGCGAGAACGGGTTCCGGGACGGCCCCGTCGCGGCCGTGCAGGACGACGACGAGGACGCCGAGCCGTTCGGTGCCGTCGAGCAGCGGCAGGGCGAGCCGACGCCGCCCGTCGTCCGTGGGCGTCTCGACGATCCGTGACGTGACGTAGGCCCGCCCGCGGACGCTGCCGTCGACGGGCACCGGCACGGCGTCGGGCCAGGCCGGCCCGCGGGGCACGGGAACCAGGTTCTCCTGCTCGTGGTCGGCGAGGAAGAGGACGGCGTCGTCCCCGCCCGCCTCAGCCGCCGTGAGCGCGACGAGCTCGGCGACGTCGGCCGGGGCGGACAGGTGCGTCCGGCCGAGCAGGCTCATGAAGAGCTCCGCGGCGACTGAGGGGTCCTCGACGCCGGCGCGGGCCCTGCCCGTCATGAGCGGTTCGTCCATCGGGGCATCGTGTCACCCGCTCACGCGAGCACCTCACCGACAGGGGCCTGGCTGACATGGGCGTGGGCGATCCGCCAGCCGTCCGGCGTGCGGACCCAGACCTGGCTCTGCCGCCCGGTCGCCGGCCCGTCCCCGTAGCCGAACCGCGTGGAGACGACGGCGACGTCGTCCCCGAGCGGCACGACCTGGGTCGCCTCGAGCCGGCGGCCGGCGGGCACGGGGTCGGACGCGCGGCGCCACCGCGCGAGGGCGGTGGCGCCGCACTGCTCGTCCGCCACGCCGAACCGCCGCGTCGCCGGGTCGTCGACGAAGAAGGCGTCGAGCGCCTCGACGTCGTGCGCGACGAGCGCCCGCTCGTAGGCGGCGAAGGCGTCGAGCACGGTGCCTGCGGCGGTCACGGCGCTCATGCCGGCTCGAGGACCTCGTCGCCGCTCGTGTCCCGCGCCGGGAGCCGCATGGTGGCGAACGCCGCGCAGACGGCGGCGGCGAAGACGTACCCGAGGGCGACCTGCCCGTTGGCACCCCACTCGACCTGCGGCGCATGGATGAGCCCGATCCACGACAGTGCGGCGGCGACGCCGCACGCCGCGGCCGCGGCGACGAACCGGCGGTCGACGAGGAACGCGACGATCGCCCCGAGGAGCAGGCCGGCGAGGATCGCGCCCTCGCCGAGGATCTTCAGGCCCTCGTAGACGACGCCGGCGCCGTCGATCGTGTCGTAGCCCACCTCGGTCGCCGACGTCCCCGCGGCGGCGAGCACGTTGTCCATGAGCCCGACCGCCCAGGAGGCGATGTTCGGGATGAGCGCCGCGACGACGGCCGCGGCGTGGATCCGCGGGACCGCGGTGAACGCCTGGGCCCCGATCATGAGGCCGATGTAGAGCAGGATCGGCACGATCGCCGGCATGGGCAGCACGGCGCCGAGCAGCCCGAAGAGACCGAGGAAGCACATGACGGCGATGACGGCGCCCGTCGCGAGCGAGTAGCCGGACCGGCCGCCGGCGTCCTTCCAGCCCGGGTGGCCGATGTAGACCGCGGGCGGGAACGGCGAGCCGAAGGCCGAGCCGACGACGGCGCCCGCGCCGTCGGCGAGCAGGACCGAGCGCAGGTTGTAGTTGTCACCGGCGGCCGCGGCGCTCTCGACGTTCGTCATGGCCTCGGTGAAGTTGTAGACGCCGAGCGGGATCGCCGTCGCGAGCAGCGGGCTCACGTCGCGCAGGCCGTCGAGGAGCAGGTCCAGGCGCAGGTCGGGCACGGCGACGGCGATGTCGCGGGCCGCCGCCGAGACGTCCGGCGCCTCCATGAAGCCGCCGGCCCAGCCGATCGCCGTGCCGAGCATCAGCGCCGCGAGGCCGACGGGGAAGTTCCCCGGCAGCCGCACGCCCGCGAGGAAGCCGACGAGGATGACGACGAAGACCGGCAGCGCGATCCAGGCCGCCTCCCACATCTGCCCGGCGGGACGCATCGAGATGAACGCGACCGAGATGCCCGCGAGGGTGCCGAGCAGCGCGGCCCGCGGGGCGTAGCGGCGGATCGTCGGCCCGACGAAGGCCCCGAGGAGCACGATGACGCCGATGATGAACGCCCAGGCGACGCCGGCCTGCCAGGCCGCGACGGCGTCCTGGGTCTGCAGGTAGACCGGCAGCATGATGACGAAGACGACGATGAACATGTGCGGCACGCTCGGCCCGTAGGGCAGCGCGGTGACGTCGGTCCTGTTCTCGCGCTGGGCGAGACGGCGCGCGAGGAGCGTGTAGTAGAGGTTGCCGAGCACGAGGGCGACGCCGAGCGCGGGGACGATCGTGCCGTAGACGTCGCCGGGGGCGAGGTTGACGACGCCGATGCACAGCCCGGTGAGCACGAGGACGTTGACGAGCACGTTGAAGCCGAGGCCGAAGAACGCGTTGAGGTCGCCGCGGACCCAGTACGGCAGCGGCGGCGGGGTGGACGGTGCGGTGGCGGGCGCGGTGCCGGTGGTGGTCATGGCATCTCCTGCAGGACAGGGGTGTCGGCGGTCGACGGGAGGACGTCCAGGACGGACGACGACGGCGCGACCCAGCCGAAGATGCCGCCCTGCGCGGCGACCATCTCCAGCCCGACGCGCTGGAACTCGGGGAAGTACGAGCCGACGCAGTCGGCGAGGACGAGGCACTCGTAGCCCCGGTCGTTCGCCTCCCGCACGGTCGTATGGACGCACACCTCGGTCGTCACCCCGGCGACGAGGAGGTGGGTGATCCCGTTGCGGGAGAGGATCTCCGCGAGGTCGGTGGCGTAGAAGGCGCCCTTGCCCGGCTTGTCGACGACCGGCTCCCCGGGCAGCGGGGCGAGCGAGTCGACGATGTCGTGCCCGTACTCGCCGCGGACGAGGATGCGCCCGTACGGTCCGGGGTCGCCGATCCGCATCGAGGGCCGGCCGCGCAGGAGCTTGCTCGGCGGGCAGTCCGACAGGTCCGGCAGGTGGCCCTCGCGGGTGTGGACGACGAGCATGCCCGCCTCCCGGACCGCGGGCAGGACCCGCTCGAGCGCCGCGACGGCCCCGGCGAGCTGCGTGACGTCGTTGCCGAGGCTCTCGCCGAACCCGCCGGGCAGGAGGAAGTCGCGCTGCATGTCGATGACGAGCAGCGCGGTCGTCGCGACGTCGAAGGTGAACGGCGCCGGGACGGCGTCGGCGACGGTGACGTCCCCGGCGTTCACGCGACCACCTCGTGGGTCGCGGCGATCACGGCGTCCGACGTCGCGACGCAGCCGAAGACGCCGCCCTGCATCGTCACCATCTTCAGCGCCGCGGCGTGGTTGCCCGGGTCGGTGGCGCCCGTGCAGTCCGACAGGAGCAGGCACTCCAGCCCGCGGTCGTTCGCCTCGCGCATCGTCGTGTGCACGCAGACGTCGGTCGTGATGCCGGTGAGGACGAGGTGGGTGATCCCCTTGGCGCGCAGCACGAGGTCGAGGTTCGTCGCGTAGAAGGCACCCTTGCCGGGCTTGTCGACGACGACCTCCCCGGCGACCGGCGCGACCTCCGGGACGATCTGCCAGCCGGGCTCGCCCTTGACGAGGATGCGCCCGGCCGGCCCGGCGGAGCCGATCGCGGCGCCGCTGAGCGCCGAGCGGAACCGCTTGTTGGGCGGCAGGTCCGACAGGTCGGGGTCGTGCCCCTCGCGGGTGTGGACGACGAGCATGCCGACGGACCGCGCGTGCTCGAGCAGCCGCGCGGTGGGCGCGAGCCCGGCCCGGGTGAGGCCGATGTCGTAGCCCATCCGGTCGACGTAGCCGCCGGGGCCGCAGAAGTCGACCTGCCAGTCGATGCAGAGCAGGGCGACCTTCTCGACGGGCACGCTGCCGTCGTAGGGCCAGGGGTACGGGGTGGCGGCGACGGGTCCGATGCGCGCGCGCACGGACGTGCCGGTCGCCGCGGGGGCGAGCGTGGTCATGCGGGGTCCTCCTCGGGGGTGACGGGTGCGGGTGGCGCGGGTCGGTACCGCCAGCCGCCGCCGGCGGTGAGGTCGACGGCGTCGTCGTCGCGCACGGCGTGCGCCTCACCGAGGAAGCCGAGGACGGACCGGCCGTCGGCGAGCTCGACGTGCCCGAGGCACAGCCGGTCGGGCACGAGGCGCAGCAGGTCGGCCACCCGGGCGTCGGGGACCGACCAGAGCTCCACCTCGACGCTCCCGCCGTCGCCCGGGTCGCTCCGGACGAGCGCCGGCAGCGGGTCCGCCGCGGGCGGCAGGGCGAGCAGGCGGTAGCGCTCGGCGGTCGTCGTCGTCCCGACGAGCCGCGCGCCGAGCGCGACCAGCTCGCCGTTGCGCGGCTCCCCCGACAGGTGCTTGCCGGCGACGGCCACGACCGTCCCCGCCGAGTGCGCGCTCAGACCCGCCGAGTGGGCGCTGCGGTCCGCCGAGCGCGCGCTCCGCGTCACGTCGTCGGCGAGGTCGGCGAGCCGCGCGTCGCTGAACGCCGGCCCGACGAGCATGAGGCCGACCGGCCGCCCGTCGGCGGTGCGCCCCCCGGGGACGGCCACCGCCGCGAGGTCGAGCAGGTTGGTGTGCTGCGTGAAGCGGCCCAGGGTCGCGTTGTGCGCCAACGGTTCCGCGGCGTCGTCCTCGAGCGTCGGGATCGTCGGCACGGTCGGCAGGAGGACGGCATCGACGTCGTCCCACCACGTCCGCACGACCGCCGCAAGCTCGGCGAGGCGGTGCTGCGCACGGAACGCGTCGACCGCGGTGAACGCGTGGCCGCCCTCGAGCACCCGGCGGGTCACCGGGTGGACGTCGCCGCCGTGCTTGGCGAGGAAGTCGGCGAGGTCGGCGAGGCGCTCGGCGACCCACGGCCCGCGGTACAGGAGCGCGCCCGCCTCGACGAGCGGACCGACGTCGAGGACGACGTCGGCGCCCACCCGGTCCGCCGCGGCGAGCCAGGCGTCCCGCATCGCCTCGTCGCCGAAGAAGTCCAGCGACCCAGGGTCGGCGACGGCGACCCGGCCGCGGACCGGCGGGACGGCGGCGCGGCGGCTCCACGGGTCCTGCGGGTCGTACCCGGCGAGGACGGCGAGGACGGCGCGCGCGTCGGCGACGGAGCCGGCGAAGACGCTGACGCAGTCGAGCGACCGGCAGGCCGGGACGAGCCCCCGGGTGCTGACCAGACCCCGGGTCGGTTTGAGCCCGACGACCTCCTGCAGCGCGGCCGGCACCCGCCCGGAGCCGGCGGTGTCCGTGCCGAGGGCGAAGGTCACGAGGTCGGCGGCCACCGCGGCGGCCGAGCCGCTGCTCGACCCGCCGGGCACGAGCGCGGGGTCGACGGTGTTGCGCGGGGTCCCGTACGGCGAGCGGGTGCCGACGAGACCGGTGGCGAACTGGTCGAGGTTCGTCGTCCCGACGACGAGCGCGCCGGCCTCGCGCAGCCGCCGGACGGCCTCGGCGTCCTGCGCGGCGACGGTCCCGAAGGCGGGGCAGGCCGCCGTCGTCGTCAGCCCCGCGACGTCGAGGTTGCCCTTGACCGCGCACGGGACCCCGAGGAGCGGCAGCCGGTCGAGCGCGC
>JBQGCR010000112.1:0-7529 GCA_052038585.1 Kineosporiaceae bacterium | reverse complement strand
TGCCCGAGGTGTCGCAGGGCGACGCGCTCGACGTGCGCTCGCTCGAGGCCGACGGTCACGAGACGTCCCCGCCGCCGCGCTACACCCAGGCGAGCATGATCAAGGCGCTCGAGGAGCGCGGGATCGGCCGCCCGTCGACGTACGACGCCACGGTGCGCGTCATCCTCGACCGCGGCTACGTCGTCATGAAGGGCAACGCCCTCGTCCCGACGTGGCTCGCCTTCGCCGTGACCCGGCTGCTCGAGGAGCACTTCGGCCGGCTCGTCGACTACGACTTCACCGCCGCCATGGAGGCCGACCTCGACCGCATCGCCGCGGGCGAGGAGGAGCGGTCGGCGTGGCTGTCCCGGTTCTACTTCGGCGGGGGCTCGGACGCCGTCGCCCGCGGGACCGACCTCGGCCTCAAGCCGCTCGTCGACGACCTCGGCGACATCGACGCCCGCGACATCAACGCCGTCCCGCTCGGCGACGGGATCGTCCTGCGGGTCGGGCGCTACGGGCCCTACCTCGAGGCGCCGCCCCTGGAGCCGGACGGCGAGGCGCGGCGGGCCAGCGTGCCCGACGACGTCGCCCCCGACGAGCTCACGGTCGACAAGGCCAAGGAGCTGCTCGAGACCCAGGGCGACGGCGACCGGGTGCTCGGCACCGACCCGGACTCCGGGCGCGAGGTCGTCGCCCGCGCGGGTCGCTTCGGCCCGGACGTCACCGAGGTCCTCGAGGACGACGCGCCGAAGGGCGCCAAGCCGCGCACCGGCTCGCTCTTCAAGTCGATGCAGCTCGAGACGGTGACGCTCGACGACGCCCTGCGGCTGCTCTCGCTGCCGCGGATCGTCGGCGTCGACCCGGAGTCGGGCGAGGAGATCACGGCGCAGAACGGCCGGTACGGGCCCTACCTGAAGAAGGGCACCGACAGCCGCTCGCTGCAGACCGAGGACCAGATCTTCGACGTCACGCTCGACCAGGCGCTGGCGATCTACGCCGAGCCGAAGCAGCGCGGCCGGCGCGCCGCCGCGGCGCCCCTGCGCGAGCTCGGCGCCGACCCGGTCTCGGGCGGTCCGGTCGTCGTCAAGGAGGGCCGCTTCGGCCCGTACGTCACCGACGGGACGACGAACGCCACGCTGCGCAAGGGCGACGAGATCGAGGAGATCACCCTCGAGCGGGCCGCCGAGCTCCTCGAGGAGAAGCGGGCGCGCGGCCCGGCGCCGAAGAAGCGCGCCGCGGCGAAGAAGACCACGGCGAAGAAGACGACGGCGAAGAAGACCGCCGCCAAGAAGACCGCCGCCAAGGCGACGACGAAGACGGCGGCGGCGAAGAAGTCCGCGGCGAAGAAGGCCTGATCCCCTCGTCCCCGCGGGTGACGCGGGTTACGGTCAGCACGTGGCGCTGTGGCCGTCCCTGGACGTCCTGCGGGTGCCCGGCTCCCGCCGCAGGGGCGGGCCGGACCCCTTCGCCGCGCTGCGCCTGCAGGTCGCGCTCACGCGGCTGGAGCGGGAGATCGCGGCGATCCGGGCGGACGACGTCTCCTTCGCCCGGGCGCACAAGCTCCGGGCGGCGACCACGGCCTACGACGGCGTCCTCGCCGACGCCTGCCGGGCGGCGGGGCTGCCCGCGCCGGACGACGACCGCTTCGACGCCGTCGGGCGGCTGCGCGCCGAGGCGGACCTCGAAGGGCTCGGCTGGTCCTGGTAGCCGCGGCGTCCCGGAGTTGTCACCCGCCCCGGTTACCCTGGCGCGGTGGCTCGGCAGACTCCCGCACGGCGGTTCGGACGGCGACGCGGCGCGCCGGTCCCGGCCGGCGTCGACCTCGCCGAGGGCGCGACGCCCGGCACCGTGCTGTCCGTGAGCGACGGGCGCGACCGCGACGGTGACGGCCCGCCGGACCACGACATCCGCGCCGTCCTCGCGATCACCCCGTTCCGCCGGCTGTGGCTCGCGCTCGCCGGGTCCTCCTTCGGCGACTGGCTGGGCCTGCTCGCGACGGCCGCGCTGGCGCAGAACCTCGCGGACTCCTCGTACGCCGCGGCGAACTTCGCGGTCGCCGGCGTCTTCATCACCCGCCTCGCGCCCGCCGTCCTCCTCGGCCCGCTCGCCGGGGCGATCGCCGACCGGCTCGACCGGCGCTGGACCCTCGTCCTCGGCGACCTGCTGCGCTTCGGGCTCTTCCTGTCCATCCCGATCGTCGGCTCGCTGACGTGGCTCTACGTCGCCACGGTCCTCATCGAGTGCGTCGCGCTGTTCTGGATGCCGGCCAAGGACGCGACGGTGCCGAACATCGTGCCGCGCCGGCGGCTCGAGGCGGCCAACCAGATCAGCCTCGTCGCGACCTACGGCACGGCGCCGCTCGCCGCGCTGGCCTTCAGCGGCATCTCGCTGCTCAACGGCATCCTCGACAACTTCCTCTCCCGGCTCGAGACGAACCCGGTCGACCTCGCGCTCTACGTCAACGCGGTGACGTTCCTCGTGTCGGGCCTGGTCATCTGGAACCTCGAGATCCCCAAGCGCCGCGTGCCGACGGGGGAGCAGCCCTCGCTGCTGCGCTCGATCGTCGACGGCTGGACGTACATCGGGACGACGCCGCTCGTGCGCGGCCTCATCCTCGGCATGCTCGGCGCCTTCGCCGCGGCGGGTTTCGTCATCGGCCTGGCGCCGTCCTTCGTCCGCGACCTCGGCGCCGGTCAGCCGGGCTTCGGCGTGCTCTTCGGCGCCGTCTTCGTCGGCCTGGCCGCCGGGATGTGGCTCGGCCCGCGGCTGCTGCGCGACCTGAGCCGGCGCCGCCTCTTCGGGCTGTCGCTGGCCAGCGCCGGCGTCTTCCTCGCCGCCCTCGCGCTCGTGCCGAACATCGTCATGGCGACGCTCTTCGTCACCGCCGTCGGGGCCTGCGGCGGTGTGGCCTGGGTGACCGGGCAGACCCTGCTCGGGCTCGAGGTCGACGACGAGGTGCGCGGGCGGACCTTCGCCTTCCTGCAGAGCGCCGCACGCGTCGTCCTCGTGCTCGTCCTCGCTGTCGCCTCGACGCTGGCCGGGCTCATCGGCGAGCACACGCTGCGCTTCAGCGACACCTTCGCCCTGACCTACAACGGCGCGGCGTGGGTCTTCCTCATCGCGGCCCTGCTCGCCGTCGCCATGGGCGTGACGGCCTTCCGGCAGATGGACGACCGGCCGGGGACCCCGCTGCGGGCCGACCTCGTGCGGGCCTGGACCGGCCGGCACGTCGGGCCCGTCCAGCGGCCGGTCAAGCGCGCCCACCCCGGGCTCTTCGTCGCCTTCGAGGGCGGCGACGGCACGGGCAAGTCGACCCAGGCGGCCCGCCTCGCCGACTGGCTGCGCGACCTCGGGCACGAGGTCGTCCTCACCCGGGAGCCCGGCGCGACCCCGGTCGGGGAGCGGCTGCGCGAGGTGCTCCTGCACGCCCGGGAGGCCGACCTCGCGCCGCGCGCCGAGGCGCTGCTCTTCGCCGCCGACCGGGCCCAGCACGTCGAGACGGTCGTGCGGCCGGCGCTCGAGCGCGGCGCCGTCGTCGTCACCGACCGGTACGTCGACTCCTCCGTCGCCTACCAGGGCGCGGGGCGCGACCTCGACGGCGAGGACGTCGCGCGGCTGTCGCGCTGGGCGACCGGCGGGCTGCTGCCCGACCTCACCGTCCTGCTCGACCTGCCCGCCGACGTCGCGCGCGCCCGCCGCCACGGCGACGGCGGCCGCGGCGGGGAGGACAAGCTCGAGGGGCTGCCCGCCGACTTCCACGCCCGGGTCCGCGACCGCTTCGCCGAGCTCGCCCGCCGCGAGCCGCACCGCTACCTCGTGCTCGACGCCGCCGGGGACGTCGAGGAGCTCGGCGAGCAGGTGCGGCGCCGCGTGCGCGACCTCGTCCCGATCTCCGCGGCCCGGCGCAAGGCCCTGGCCGACCGGCTCGACCACGAGGACGCCATGCGCCGCCGGCACGCCGCCGCGGCCGCCGAGGTGCTCCGGATGGACGCCGAGCTGCGGGCGCGGCAGGCCGCCGAGCAGCGCCGGATCGCCCGCGAGCGCCGCGAGGCCGCCGAGGAGGCCGAGCGCGCCCTCGACGAGGAGGCCGGCCGCAGGGCGCTCGCGACGGCGCCGGTCACCGCGCCCGTCGTCGTCGGCGACGTCGTCGAGCGCGTCGAGCCGCTGCCGGACGAGGTGCCCACGGCCGTCCACGAGGCCGTCGTCGAGACCGCTGTGCTGGAACCGGTGGTCGAGCCCGTCGAGGAGCCGGTCGCGCCGGCGTCCGCGCCGACCCAGCGCATCGACCTCGGCGACGAGCTCTTCGGCAGCGACCGCAGGAACGCCGGATGAGCGTCTGGCACGACGTCGTCGGCCAGGACGAGGCCGTCGCGACCCTGGCCCGCGCCGTCGCCGAGCCCGGCGCGATGACCCACGCGTGGCTGCTCACCGGCCCGCCCGGGTCCGGCCGCTCGGTCGCCGCGCGCGCCTTCGCCGCGGCGCTGCAGTGCCCGGACGGCGGTTGCGGCACGTGCCACGAGTGCCGCACGGCGCTGTCCGGGGCGCACGCGGACGTCGAGGTCGTCGCGACCGAGCACGTCCACCTGCGGGTCGAGGACGTCGAGCCGCTCGTCATGCTCGCCCAGCAGCGGCCGACGCAGGGCCGGTGGCGGGTCGTCGTCATCGAGGACGCCGACCGGCTCAACGACGTCTCCGGCAACTGGCTGCTCAAGAGCATCGAGGAGCCGCCGCCGCGGACGGTGTGGCTGCTGTGCGCGCCGAGCCCGGAGGACGTCCTCGTGACGATCCGGTCCCGCTGTCGCCACGTCGCCCTGCGGATCCCGCCGGCCGAGGCAGTCGCGGACCTGCTCGTCCGCCGGGACGGGGTCGACCACGCCCTCGCCGCCTACGCCGCCCGCGCCGCGCAGAGCCACATCGGGATGGCCCGGCGCCTCGCGACCGACGAGGGGGCGCGCAACCGGCGCCGCGAGGTGCTCAAGGTGCCCGGCCAGCTCACCACCGTCGGCGCGGCGGTGCTCGCCGCCGGCCAGCTCGTCGACGTCGCGTCCGAGGAGGCGAAGGCGGCGACGACGGCGCGCGACGCCACCGAGCGCGCCGCGCTGCTGCACAGCCTCGGGGCGGAGGGGACGACGACGCTGCCGCCCGCCGTCCGGGCCCAGGTGCGCCAGCTCGAGGAGAACCAGAAGCGGCGCGCGACCCGGTCCCTGCGCGACGGTCTCGACCGGGCGCTGGTCGACCTGCTCTCGCTGTACCGGGACGTCCTGCTCACCCAGCTCGGCGCGGCCGGCGGGCCCGCCGAGGGCGGGGTGCACCTCGTCAACGGGGACCTGCGGGTCGACGTCGACAAGCTCGCCCGCGCCGGGACGCCGGAGGACACCGTGCGCCGGATGGACGCGATCGGCCGGGCCCGCGAGCGGATCGCGGCGAACGTCGCCCCGCTGCTCGCCCTCGAGGCGCTCATGGTCGAGCTGTGCCTGCCGGAGGTCGGCGAGCGCGTCCGGGCGGCCCGGGCCAAGGTCTCCGGCGCCGGCGCTGCGGGTTAGCCTCGACCGGTGACGTCCCCCCGCCGCGCCCGTCGTCCGTCCGTCCGCCGGGGCGCCGTCAGGGTGCTCGCCCCGGTGTGCGCGGCGGTGCTCGTCCTGGCCGGCTGCACGTCGTCGTCCTCGTCCCCCGCGCCGGACCCCACGCCGCCGGCGACGACGCCGGCCCGGCCGCCGGCGGGTGTCGAGGACCCGGCGACGCAGCCGGAGCTCAGCCGGTTCTACAACCAGGAGATCGCCTGGGCGGGGTGCGCGGACGACGGCGTGCAGTGCGCCGACCTCACCGTGCCCCTCGACTGGTCGCAGCCGGCCGGTGAGACGATCACGGTCGCCTTGACCCGCAGCCGGGCGTCCGGCACGCGCGTCGGCTCGCTCGTCTTCAACCCCGGCGGGCCCGGCGTCCCGGCCCGGCCGACGGTCGAGCAGTACCGCCAGGTCATCGGCCCGACGCTGGCGCAGGCCTTCGACTTCGTCGGGATGGACCCGCGGGGCGTCGGCGCCTCCCGGCCCGCGGTCGAGTGCCTCACCGACGCCGAGAAGGACCGCTACTTCCCCCAGGACGGCTCGCCGGACGCGGACACGAGCGTCGAGGACGTCGTCGCGGAGAACTCGGCCGTCGCCCAGGGCTGCGAGCGGCGGACCGGGGCGCTGCTCGCGCACGTCGACTCGCTGAGCGTCGCGCGTGACCTCGACGTGCTGCGGGCGGTGCTCGACGAGGAGGTGCTCACGTACTGGGGCGCGTCCTACGGGACGTTCATCGGCGCCTGGTACGCGCAGACCTTCCCGTGGCGGGTCGGCCGGTTCGTCCTCGACGGCGCGGTCGACCCGTCGATCTCGGTGCAGGAGTACGGCGCCGGCCAGGTCGAGGGCTTCGACAAGGCGCTCAAGGCCTACGTCGACGCGTGCCTCGCCGAGGGCGGCTGCCCGCTGCGCGGCACGCAGGCCGAGGCGCTCGACCAGCTCGGGGCGCTCGTCGAGGCCGCGGACACCCAGCCGCTGCGCACCGACAGCGGCCGCCCGCTCACCCAGAGCCTCATGGTCACGGGCATCATCCAGGCGCTCTACGCCGACGAGCTGTGGCCGCAGCTGACGATCGCGCTCGGCCAGGCGGTCCAGGGCCAGGGCGACGCGCTCCTGCAGCTGGCCGACTTCTACCTCGACCGGGCCGACGACGGCTCGTACTCGAACACCTTCGACGCCAACCCGGCCGTGTTCTGCCTCGACCACGCCCGCCCCGAGTCCGTCGAGCAGGTCACCGCCGAGGCCGAGGCGCTCGCGCGCCGGTACGCCCCGCTCGGCAACGAGTCCGCGTGGGGCGGTCTCGGCTGCCTCTCGTGGCCGGTCGAGCCGGTGCTCGGGCCGACCCGGATCACCGCCGACGGCGCGGCGCCCGTCGTCGTCGTCGGCACCGTCGGGGACCCCGCGACGCCGTACCGCTGGGCGCAGTCCCTCGCCGACCAGCTGTCCTCCGGCGTCCTGGTCACCTTCGAGGGCCAGGGCCACACGGCCTTCCGTCGCGGCAACGCCTGCGTCGACGACGCCGTCACCGCCTACCTCGTCGCCGGCACCGTCCCCGAGGACGGCCTGCGCTGCGCGGTGGAGTGACCCTGCGCGGGTGACGCCGGTTCGGACCACCGCGCCGCGACCGGTATAGTCGTGACCCGTGCCGCCTCGGCGGTGCTGCCGCCTTAGCTCAGTCGGCCAGAGCGACGCACTCGTAATGCGTAGGTCGTGGGTTCGATTCCCACAGGCGGCTCCATCTGTCACCCAGGGTCAGCGATGCCAGCGGGCCGAACGTCATGCGCTCACTTCGTGAGGGCACCACCTCCGCGATGCTCGGGCGGGACCACGGGGTCGAGCCTCATGAGGTCGTCTGCGATGTGGTCTGCGAGGTCGTCAGCCTCTTGCGGAGACATGAGCGCGTCGACGCCCGTGCCGATGCGATCGACGAGCGTGGCTGCGATGCTCCGCTGAAGAGCGACCCATGTCTCCTGCTGCGGATCCGAG
>JBQGCR010000111.1:0-3161 GCA_052038585.1 Kineosporiaceae bacterium | reverse complement strand
GGCCGCTCGCTCGGGCTGTCTCCCGCGAAGCGCTGAGGAGCGACGGGACGCGCTAGGTCGCGTCCTCGTCGAACGCCGCGGCGCTCGGGCGGACCGGCGGCGCGTCGACGTCTGCCGGTCCCCCGCGGCTCACGGGCTTGCCCGCGGCCGCGCCGCGGAGGGTGTCGACGTCGTGGCCGAGCGACTCGCGGTCGAGCCCGGCGGCCTTGAGGCCGAGCGGGTCGTCCGGGTCGAGGCTGTCCGACAGCGCCTCGCGGACGATCCGGCGCGGGTCGTACTGGCGCGGGTCGAGCTTGCGCCAGTCGATGTCGTCGAACTCGGGGCCGAGCTCGTCGCGCACCTGCGCGCTCGCGCCCTGGGCCATCCGGCGCAGCTCGCGCACGAGCCGGCCCAGCTGCTGGGCGTACTGCGGCAGCCGCTCCGGTCCGAGGACGAGGGCGGCGACCACGACGAGCACGATGAACTCGGCACCGCTGATGGGCCCCACGTCGACGACCCTAGCTGCTGGACGCGGACAGGGTGACGTCGACCTCGCGGTCGACACCCCCGCGGCGCACGGTCAGCGTCACGGTGTCACCGGGCGTCTGCGCGCGGATCGCGACGACGAGCTCGTCCGGGTCGGTCACCGGGCGGCCCTCGAAGGCGACGATGACGTCGCCCGGGCGGATGCCGGCCCGGTCGGCGGGACCGTCGGGGGTGACGGGCTCCGTGCCGTCCGGCGTGGTCTCGATGACCTTGACGCCCTCGCCCTCGTAGGCGCGGTCGAGGATGACGCCGATGATCGGGTGCTCGGCCCGGCCCGTCGTGATGAGCTGCTCGGCCGTGCGCTGCGCCTGCTCGCTCGGGATCGCGAAGCCGAGGCCGATGCTGCCGCTCGTGCCGCCGACGGTGCCGGGCGCGCGGGCGATCGCGGAGTTGACCCCGATGACCCGCCCCTGCGCGTCGACGAGCGGGCCGCCGGAGTTGCCGGGGTTGATCGCGGCGTCGGTCTGGATGGCGTTGATGTACGACGTCTCGTTCTGGTCCCCGGCGGTGACCGGGCGGTTGAGGGCGCTGACGATGCCCGTCGTCACGGTGCCCTGCAGCCCGAGCGGGGCGCCGACCGCGACGACGGAGTCGCCGACGACGACCGAGTCGGAGTCCCCGAACTCGAGCGCCGGGAGGTCGTCGCGCTCGACCTTGATGACCGCGAGGTCGTAGGACGGGTCACGGCCGACGATCCGGGCGTCCTCCTGCTGGCCGTTCTCGAGGACGACCTTGATCGTGCCGCCGGTCGCGCCGGACGTGCCGGACGCGGCGGAGGCGACGACGTGGTTGTTCGTCAGGACGTAGCCGCGCTCGCCGTCGATGACGAAGCCCGAGCCCGTGCCCTGGCCGTCGGCGCCGGAGACGAGGATCGCGACGACGCTCGGCAGCACCGCCGACGCGACGCCGGCGACCGAGTCCGACGGGCGGTCGGTCGTGCCGGGCGTCGGGTCCGTCAGGGAGAAGCCGGGGTCGCGCAGCGGGCCGGTGGTCGACCGGTCGAGCAGCCAGGCGCCGACGACGCCGCCCGCCACGCCGGCGAGCAGCGCGGCCGTGACGGCGAGCGCGACGAGCGCCCAGCCGCGGCGGCGCCGCGCGGGGTGCTCCTGCTCCGCCGTTGTCCCCCAGGCGAGGGTCTCGCTGCCGGGCGGCGGCGGGTAGGGCAGCGCCTGGGTGAGCGTCTGCGTCCCGGCCGCGTCCTGGCCGTCGGGGTGCCCGGCGGCGGGCGCCGCGGTGCCCCACGCCGCCGTGGCGCCGGTCGGGACCGGCTGCGTCGGTGCGGTGTCGGGCCAGCCGAGCGACCCCCGCTCGGCCGGGAGCGGCGTCGGGGGCTCGTGGTCGACGTGCTGGACGGGCTCGACCGGCTCGACGGGCTCCGGCTGCTGCTCACGCGGCCGTTCGGGCTGCGGCGCGGCGTCCGGGCTCCGCCAGGGGTCGCCCCACGGCGTGCGCGGGCCCGTCGTGCCGTCCCGCTCGTCCTCTGAGCTCACCGTGGTCGCCCTTCCTGCGCCTGGTCCGCCTGCGCCCCGTCCGCCGGGGTCCCGCGGCGGCAATCCTCCCACGACCCTCCCGGCGCGACGCCCGGAGCCGCTGCGCCCCGCACTAGCCGAACAACCCCGCGAGCGTCCGGGCGAACCGGGTGAGCCCGCCGGAGGCGTCCTCGTGCGGCAGGGCGCCGACGACGGCCTCGACGTCGTCCGCCGGTCCGTCCGCGACGACGGTGAACACCTTGCCGTCGCCCTGCCAGACCACCCGGGTCGGCGGGTCCGGCGCCACGGCGACCGGGGTCGAGTGCCAGCTGTGCCGCTCCCAGCCGTCGAGCCCGTCGAGGTCGGCCTCCCCCGGCTGGACGAACAGCGACAGGCCCGAGAGCCCGTCGGTGTACGTCAGGTGCAGCGCCTGGTCCTCGCCCGTCGTCGCGTGCGGGGACCACCGGGCGTCGACGAGCCGCAGACCGCCGGGCAGCGTCCGCGGGCAGGGCCACGCGTCCTCGTCGAGGTCGTCCGCGGCGTGGGTCGACCACGAGGTCGCCGACCTCGACAGGCCGGTCGCGCCGGTCGCGACGGTCACCGCGCCGGGCGGGGCCGGGACGGCGTCGCCCCAGCCCTGCGGCAGCCGCGGCCCGACGGTGACGTCGAGGAACACCGACATCCGGGTCATCCGCCCGTCGGCGTCGAGCACCTCCTGGCGCAGGAGCAGCCCGCTCGCGTCGTCGACCCACAGCCGCGCGGCCACCGACCCGGCGCCCTCGTCCCCGTCGCGGCGGGCCTCGACGACGTGCACCGGCCGTCCGGCCACCTGGCCGGCGCCGGTCGTCACGAGCTCGTAGGTGTCCGCGAGGACCGCCAGCGCCCCGGACGACGTCGGGTCGAGGACCGAGGTGTGGCTCTGGCCGGTGCCCGAGGTCAGGGAGCGTTCGCTGCGCAGCCCGCGGACCGACTGGTCGACCTCGAGCACGCGGCTCGTCGACCGGGCCGCACCCCACGTCGAGACGAGCAGGGTGCCGGAGTAGGCGACGCCGGTGGCCGCCCCCGCGGCGCGGGTGACGGCGGCGAGCGCGCCGGCGTCGTCCGCGGCGTCGGACGGGGCGGCGGCCTGGGCGCCGGCGGTCGTCAGCACGAGGAGCAGCAGCGCCA
>JBQGCR010000110.1:0-2701 GCA_052038585.1 Kineosporiaceae bacterium | reverse complement strand
GGCGGTGAGCGGGTAGTCGAGGACGGCCACCTCGTCGAGCGTGCCGGTCCAGAAGCCGGTCAGCGTCCCGGTCGACGAGCGGGCGGCACCCAGGCGCAGGGTGCCGTCCGCCGGCACGGCGGGCGACGACGTCACCGCGCTCGCCTCGCTCGTCTCGAAGAGGTCGACGTCCACGGTGAAGACCGACAGGGTCCGTGCCCCGGGGTTCCAGCTGACGCCGACCCGGTACCACGTGCCCGCGCCGAGCCTCAGCGGCGCGGGGACCTCGACCACGACGGGCGTGCCAGAGCCGGTCGTGCGCAGCGTCGCGACGACCCGGCGCTCGGTCCCGACCGGGCGCTGCTCGAGGGTGAGCACCGGCCCGGCGGTGCCGTCGGCACTGAGGAGCACGGCCCGCGCGGCCGTCGGGTCGGGCGTCATCCAGCCGATGACGGACACCGGACGGGACAGGTCGATGAGGCGGGGCACCCCGGCGGCCGAGCCGGTGACGGCGCTCGACCGTGCCGTCGCGGCGAACGCCAGACCGGTGCCGACGACTCCGGGCGCCCCACCCGTCGCGCCGGACAGGCCGAGAGGCCAGCGTCCGGTGCGCTCCGCCGTCACGCCGGCCGTCCCCGCCGCACCCTCGAAGGACCAGGCGGCGCGCAGGTCGGCCGGCAGGGCCAGCGAGCGGCCGCTGAACGTGGCGTCCGCCGCGTCGGAGCGGTTGCCCGCCGCGTCGTAGAGCCACACGCGCACGGTGTGCGGTCCGGCGACCGCCGCGACGCTCACCGTCCCGCGGAACGCCTCCTTCGCGCCGGGCACCGTCGAGTCGACGGACGTCGCGACGGAGACGACGTCGGCCGACGCTCCGCCCACCGACCACGTGAGCGTCGTGCCCACGGGCACCGCCCCCGCGGCCAGGAGCGAGGCGGTCGCGGCGTCGGGCGTGAGGGTCGGTGTCTCGGGGGCGACCCGGTCGACGGTGAACTCGCAGTAGTCGCTCCACGCGCTGACCGCTGTGCCGTCGTCGCTGCGGACCCGCCACCGGTAGGTCCCCTCGGCGAGACCGTCGGGCAGGGGGAAGGCCTGGCCCGTGTCGACGGCCGCGTCCGTCCCGGGGCTCACCGTCGTCGTCAGCGTCGTCGTCGCAGCACCGGTCAGGAGGCCGAGCTCGAAGGTCGCCGTCAGCAGGTCACCGGGGTCGGCGTCGTCGAGCCGCGCGACGAGCGTCGGCGGGTCGTTAGGCAGCACCGGCCGCGTCGGGCCGACGGCGCACGGCGCCGGTGGTGCGGCCAGGCGCAGCGCGGTCGGCGTTGCGGGAGCACGGTCGAGCTCGACGGTCAGGGTGGCGTCGTTCCGGAACTTCTTCCAGGCCGCCGGGTCGGACTCGTCGGCCGCCTGCAGCCGGAAGGCCGTCAGGGCGCGTCCATTGGCGACGGCGTCGCGGACCGCGGCGGTCGCGTCGAAGCTGACCCACCCGCCGCCGCGCTGGCAGCCTGCGCGCCCGAGTGCGACGGACCGGGTGCCCACGACACCCCCGGGGCTCGAGGGGATGACCGAGGGCTGGGTCGCCCAGGTCGTCGACGACGTCACCGCTACCACGTGGAGCAGGCTCACCTCCGTCGGCGTGCACGTCCGGGTCGCGGTCTCGTAGACGCGGAACGTCGCCGACGTGACGACCGTCCCGCGCAGTGCTGCGGTGCCGAACTGGTAGTACAGCCGCTTGCGCCGAGGCTGCTGGCCGACCGGCTCGGCGTACCCGACGGCCTCGGCGTGCTCGGCGTCACCGGCCCAGCGCCAGCCCGGCGTCGTCGGTGTCAGGTCGGACACGACCGTCCACCCGGTGAGGCTGGGGGCGACGGACGCGGCGCGGTCGACGAGAGGCGCTGCGGCGGAGGCCGTCGGTGCAGCCGGGACACCGGCGATCAGGCCGCCGAGCACCAGTCCGGTGACGACGGTGCGGACCGTCCAGCTGCTCATGCCCTGCTCCCCCTCGGGTCGACCGGACGCGCACGCTAGCAGCGGCCGGCGACATCCGGGCCGGATCACGGGAAGGACCACCCGGTACGCCCCGCGCCGCTCGCTCGACGCCCCCTCGGACGGGCGGAGGGCCCATGCCGCGCCCAATGGTCCGGCGTCACCTGCCGCTGCGGCGCGACCGCCCGGCCACCGGTGAACCGGGCCCGGGAGGAGCGGCGGCGCCAGGGTCGGCCGACGTCGCCGCGCCGGGCGTCGTGAGGACCGCCGCGGCGAGCCGACAGCGCGTCTCGTCGTCCGGCAGCGCGTCGAGCCACGACACGGTCCGGGCGGTCGCCTTCCACGGGTGCGCCGGACGGCCGGGCCAGCCGGTGTCCCACGACCACCACGCCCTCAGCTGGTCGACCACCTGCGACCGGTGACCGTCGCCGGCGGCGGTGGCGAGGAGCACCGCGGCCGTCGCCTCCAGGACCTCGCGGCTGCGGCCGCGGAACAGCCGGTCGACCACCTGCGGCAGCAGGTCGGCGTCGTCCGTCGGCGTCCACGTCCGTGAGCTCAGCGCCGCAACCCCCGCCCTCACCTGCTCGTCGGTCGGGGCGGGCACCTCGCGGAGCCGGTCGACGAGACCGCAGGCCGGTGCGTGCCACTCGTCGCTGCCCTCGGCGAACGGTCCCTGCAGCACCGGGTGGAGGCGGCGCACCCACAGCGGGGGCCATCCCGGCGCTGCGGAGACCGCTGCGTC
>JBQGCR010000109.1:0-6977 GCA_052038585.1 Kineosporiaceae bacterium | reverse complement strand
GTCGACGTCGTCGCCGCCGGCCGCCGGAACAACCCCGCCGGACCGGGCGTCCCGCCGCTGTGCGCGTACAACCCGCTGCACTGGATGGAGCTGCCGGAGCTGTTCATGGAGTTCATCTCCTCGATGACCGGCAAGTCGCCGTCGACGACCGGTGCCGGCTCGGAGGGCGCGATGACGAAGGGCCCGTTCAACGCCCTGCCCGCCGTCGTCGACCTCAACGCCGCCCTGCTGTCGTTCGTCCTCACCGGGCACGACGGCTGGGTGTCGGCCGCCGGCTACGTCGGCCCCACGGTGCGCGTCGACCACGACGTCTCGATGCTCGTCCCCGAGCTCTTCGCCCGGATGTCCCCGGCGGAGCGCGACGCCCGCAGCCTGCTCGCCGAGGGGGCGCTGGAGAAGCTCGAGGACGTCGAGCACGACGGCGTGCACGTCGCGGCGAGCCGGCTCGGCTACCGGATGACCGAGAAGCTCGCGACGAAGTACTTCGGCCGGATCTTCCTGCACCCGGACGCCGTCTTCTCCCCCGAGATGCTCCGGCCCGAGCTCCAGGACCCCGCGGCGTTCGCCGAGTCGGTCGCGACGATCGTCGCCACGCACGAGCGGGTCGCCCGCGCGTACACGAAGGACGGGACGATCGAGCTCGCCGTGCCGCCGCTGCGGGCCCTGCTCGAGATCATGGCGGACGGCCAGAGCGCCGAGGGCCTGCGGCTGGACTCGCCCGAGCTGCGGGCGATGTTCACCCGTGAGTCGGTGCTCGCCTCCGACTGGTACGCGGCGCGCCTGGACGCCAAGCAGGAGGCGGCCGTCGCGCGGGCCGACGCGGGCCTCGCGGCCATCGAGCGGTTCGTCGCGACCCCGGGCAACGAGGAGCCGGCCGAGCGCCTCGGGATGGCCGAGCGCGTCGAGGCCGCCCGCCGGGAGGCCGAGCGCCTGCGCGGCAGCGCCTTCCGCGAGCAGCTCGTCGGGACGACGGGACGCACCCCGCTGTAGGGCGCGGCTCGCCGGCGGCGCGCCTCAGGACCGGGTGACCATGCCCCTGAGACCGCCGCCGACGAGCGTCGCGACGTTGAGCATCATGACCGGCAGGGCCGGCCCGCCCGGGGAGGCGACGTAGCGCGGCTCCCACACGGGGTCGAAGCGCTCCTTGAACTGGCGCAGGCCCTTGAAGTTGTAGAAGTGCTCGCCGTGCGTCCACAGCAGCGTGCCGACCCGGTCCCAGTACGTCGCGGTGCCGCTCGTGTCGAGGCCCGACAGCGGCGCCATGCCGAGGCTGAAGGTGGCGTAGCCGTTCTCCCGCGACCAGTGCATCGCCTCGACGAACAGGTGGCTCATGACGGTCCGGGGGGCGCCGTCGACCCGGCGCATGAGGTCGACCTTGACCTCGTGCCGCGCCCCGCTCGTCCAGAGGGTGGCGAAGGCGACGACCCGGCCCTCGACCCGGGCGACGACGACGGGGAAGCGGCGCACGTAGTCCTCGTCGAACGCGCCGAGCGAGAAGCGCTTCTCCGAGGCGTTGCGCCGGCCGAGCCAGGCGTCGGAGACCTCCCGCAGCTCGGACAGGAGCGGGCCGACGGCGGCCGGCTCGACGATCTCGACCTCGCAGCCGTTGCGCCGGCTCGCGTTGCACTCCGAGCGCAGCTTGCCGCGGCCCTTGCCCTGGAGGCTGAACCCGTCCAGCGGGACCACGGCCTCCTCGCCGAGCTTGGACAGCGCGAGACCGTGCCGGCGGTAGAGGTCGGCGAGGTCCTCGCGCACGCTGTAGAGGACCGGCCGGCCGCACTGCCGGTCGCACAGCTCGAGGAAGCGCCACAGGAGGTCGTCGAACTCGCGCTCGTCGCCGACCGGGTCGCTCATGACGACCCAGCTGCGGCCCTCCACGGCGTACATGAGCAGCGCGTTGCCGCCGGAGGAGAACACGACGCGCTTGTCGCCGGTCCACAGCAGCGACGCGTTGCCGTGGGTCGCGGTCGCGAGCACCGGCTCCGCGCGGCGCAGGTCGTCGTCGCTCGCCGGCGCCGCACCGCCCGAGGACGGCGCGTGGAGCCGGGTCCCCGCGACGACGAGGCCGACGACGGCGGCCAGGAGCCCGAGGCGGACCGTCAGCGGCAGCTCGTCCGCGGTCGAGGCGCCGAGCACCGTGCGCCCGTCGACGACGCCCTCGCCGTGCCACAGGTCGTGCCACCACACGAGGACGCCGAGGGTCGCGACGACCGTGAGGGTCCATGCCCGGCCGAGCGGCTCGGCGAGCACCGACGTCGTCCGGTGGAACGCGCCACGGCCCGCGAGGAGCAGGCCGAGGAGGACGGCGCAGGTGCCGGTGAGGACCCAGGCGCCGTGGGTCGCCGCGACGCCGAGGAGCGCGGCGAGGACCGCGACGGCGAGCAGGAGCGCACCGCGCAGACGACGGTGCAGGCCCCGCGCGAGCAGGAGGAGGACGAGCCCGCCGAGGCTCGCCGAGAACGTCGTGAGGTCGGGGGCGGCGCTGTCGCCGGGGACGTCGCCCGTCGCGACGAGGAGGACGCCGACGACGGCGGTCCCGAGGGCGAGCACGCTGGGCAACGGAACCGACGGCAGCGGAACCGACGGCAGCGGCCGCGCCCCGCGCCGGGCCTCGAGGGCCACGAGGACGACGGCGCCGACGAGCAGCGGGGCGAGGAAGTAGACGACGCGGTAGGCGACGAGGGCGCTGACGAGCGCGCCGGGCTCGAGGGTCCCGGCGAGGCCGAGCAGGAGCACGGTCTCGAAGACCCCGAGCCCGCCGGGCACGTTGCTCAGCAGGCCGGCGGTCGTCGCGACGACGAAGAGCACGGCGAACGGCGCGAACCCGACGTCGGTGCCGGGCGGCAGCAGGACGAACAGGACGAGCGCCATCGTCAGCCACTCGACGGTGGAGACGAGGACCTGGGCCACGGCGAGCGGCCGGGACGGCCGGTCCACGCGCCAGGCACGGACGGCCAGCGGCGCCTTGCCGTCGCCGGCCCACGTGCCGTACCCGACGACGGCCGCGGCGAGGACCGCGCCGAGGGCGAGCGTCGCCGGGACCGGCAGACCGAGGGCCGCCGCGACCCGGTCCGGCTGGGTCAGCGCGCCGAGCGCCAGGATGAGCAGGCTGCCCAGGCTGAGCGTCACGAGGTTGAGCCCGATGATCCGGGTGATCGCGAAACCGGGGACGCCCCAGGCCGTGTAGACGCGGGCCCGCAGCGCCGCCCCGACGATCGCGGACGCGCCGAGGGAGTTGCCGAAGGCCGTCGCGACGAACGACGCCGCCGCGTAGCGCCGGTACGGCAGCGGGTGCCGGACGTAGCGCAGCGCGAGGGCGTCGTACCACGTCATCGCGACGTAGGACGCCGCCGTCGCGAGGGCGGCGAGCGCGAGCGGCCCGGCGCCGATCGCCGCGAGGTCCGGCGCGAGGGTGTGCCACGGGTGGTCGGCGAGCTGGCGGTGCAGCACGCCGAGCGCGAGCGCCAGGACGGCCAGCGGGGCGAGCGGCGCCAGCGCGCGCAGGACCCGGCGGCGGCCGGCTCCCGAGGCCGGAGCGGGATCGGGGGACGGCCCGTCGGCGGGGACGGGGAGGGACGCGGCGTCGTCGTCCGCAGGCGTCCTGGGCGCGGGCACGCGCGAGGTCGTCGTCGAGTCCATAGACCTCGAGGATCGGCACCGCCGCGGGCCCGCTGAAGCCGGGCGCTACGGCTGGGCCGGGCCGTAGAGCCGGGCGACGTCCTCGCTGCCGACCCACCGGCTGTACGCCGGCTCGCGGGGCCAGCCCTCCGGCGAGTCCTGCCACTCCTCGCGCCGGCCGTACGGCAGCAGGTCGACGAGGGCGAAGGTGTGCGTGAGCTGTTCGGTGCCCCGGCCGTTCGTGTGCCACGTCCGGTAGACGTCGTCCCCGTCGGGTAGGAAGACGTTGACGGCGACGCCGCCGCCGGGCGGGGCGCCGACGTCGGCGCCGAACGGGCTGTCCGCCGTCGAGTACCACGTCATCGCGTTGCCGACCCTGCGCTTGTAGGCGAGCGCCTCGTCGATCGCGCCCTGGGTGACGACGACGAAGCGGGCGTCGTAGTCGTGGAGGAACTCCAGCCGGGTGAACTGGGCCGTGAAGCCGGTGCAGCCACCGCACTGCCACTGCTCCCCGGGGGACCACATGTGGTGGTAGGTGATGAGCTGGGCGGCGCCCTCGAAGACGTCGACGAGCCGGACGGGCCCGTGCTCACCGGTGAGCACGTAGTCGGGCATCCGCACCATGGGCAGGCGGCGGCGCTGCGCCGCGATCGCGTCGAGCTCGCGCGTGGCGGCCTTCTCCCGCACCCGCAGGGCGTCGAGCTCGGCCTGCCAGGTGGCCGCGTCGACGACCGGGGGCAGCGCGGTGGCGACGGGCGGCTCGGTGGTGGTCATGGCGCTCCTCGCGGGCTCGGGGCCGCCGGGCGGCGGCGTACGCGGGGTAGACCCCGGCGCCGCCGCGCAGTCATCGGTCGACGGGCTCCCGGTTCGTCAGGGCCTCGACGAGCAGGGCGACGAGCGCCTCCACCTGCACCCCGGCCGCCGAGCCGGCCGGCTCCCCCGCGGGCCCGCCCTCGGGCGGGGCCCCGTCGAGCGCGGTCGCGGCCAGGGCGGCCTTGCTGCCGATCAGCTCGGCGATCCGGGCGTCGAGGGTCTGCGCGGCGATGACCCGCCAGGCGGTGACCGGCTCGGTCTGGCCGATCCGGTGGCTGCGGTCGATCGCCTGGGACTGCTCGGCGTCGGTCCACGACAGCTCGGCGAGGACGACGTCGGAGGCCACCTGGAGGTTGAGCCCCACCCCGGCCGCCGTGAGCGAGCAGACGGCGACGGCGACGGCCGGGTCCTCGACGAAGGCGTCGATGTTCTGCTGCCGCACCGACGGGGTCTGGTCGCCGCGGATCGAGGCGTACCCGACGCCCTGCGCGGCGAAGGTCGCCTCGGCGGCGTCCATGACGTCGACGTGCTTGGCGAAGAAGACGACCTTGCCGGCGCTGCGGGCGAGCTGGGCGGCGTAGTCGGCCGCGAGCTCGGCCTTCGCCCGACCGATCGTGCGCATCATGCTGAAGACGTTGTCGCCCGAGCGGGCGGCCGCCGCGCGCTTGAGCTCGGACCGCGCGACCCGGCGGACGACGTCGAGGTCCAGCCCGCCGGCGGCGACCGCGCCCTCCTCGACCGGGCGGGCGGCGAGGGCCCGGTCGTACTGGGTGACCATCCGCCGCAGGACCGCCTTCTCCGACGCCCTGATCGAACGGCCGGCGGCGCTGTCGAGCTCGACGTGCAGGTCGGCGATCCGGCGCGCCGGGATCTCGGACGCGACGTCGACCTTGCGGCGCCGGACGATCCCGAGGTCGACGACGCACTGCCGCGCCGCCGGGTAGAACGCGGGGTCGGCGGGCGTGAGCCCGGTGTCCTCGAGCCCCTGGAGCAGCCGGCCGACCGGCGCGCTCTCGTCGATCCAGCCGAGGAACTGCCAGATGGCCCGGAAGTCGTCGAGGTCGTTGATGAGCGGGGTGCCGGTGAGCGCCATGAGCAGGGGCTCGGTGACGAGCGCGCGCAGCCCGCGGGACAGGGCGAGCACGTGCCGCGAGCGCTGCGACGTCACGTTCTTGATGAAGTGCGCCTCGTCGACGACCATGCCGCGGAACCCGAGGTCGTGCAGCCAGCCGAGGTGCCGGTCCAGGACGTCGTAGTTGACGACGACGACGTCGGCGAAGACGTCGGCGGTGTCGCCGTCGCCCTGCACCACGGTGGCCGAGCGGTGCGGGAGCCAGCGCGCGGCCTCGCGCGCCCAGTTCGTCTTGACGACGTTCGGGACGACGACGAGCAGCGGGTACGCGCCGGCGGCCTCGGCCGCGAGCAGGGCCTGCGCCGTCTTGCCCAGGCCCGGCTCGTCGGCGAGCAGGAACGTCCTGTGACCGGCCGCGGCCGCAGCGACGACGCGGCCCTGGTGCGGCATGAGCTCCAGGCCGGCGGGGGTGAAGCGCGCCGTCGGCTGCGGCAGGGCCATGCACGCCGGGGCCGACCCGCCGGCCCGCTCGAACGAGCTGAGCAGCGGCTCGAGCAACTCCCAGCCGGCCAGCCGCCGGGCGCGCACCTCGACCGGTGGGTTCGTCAGCGTGTCGGGCACGAAGAAGGGGTTGGCCAGGCGCCGCGAGACGACGGACCGCGGGACGACCTGGCGCTCGCCGGCCGGGGCCGCGGTGACGGGCCGGGGCGGGGCGACGTCGTCCTCCGCGGGCGCCTCGACCCCGGCAGCCCGGAGCAGGGCGCGGCGCCGGGCGCGCGCGCCGTCCCCGACGGGGGCGTCCTCGGACAGCAGCGCGAGCAGCCCGGCGTCGCGGACGGCGAGCCGGCCGAGGATCTGCGCGATGCCGTCGAGCCGCTTGAGCCGCTCCTCGCGCGCCCGGCCCGTGCCGGGCTCGGCCTGGGCGCGGGCCCGCTCCTCGCGCAGGATGAGCGTCACGCCCTGGAAGGTGCTGCGCGTCGACGGCGTCACCCGCCCGGCCTGCACCGCGGTCTCGACGTCGCGGACGGTGCGGGCGAGCACGGAGAGGATGTCGCCGGGCCCGCGAGGCGCCCGGTCACCGCGGTCACCGCGGTCGGCGCGGGTGCTGCGGCTCCGGGTGCCGCGGTCGGTCCGCTCGGCGGACGCCGCGTCGCGGCGCGTGGTGCTCCTGCCCCGACGTGCTGGTCGAGCCACGGACGCCCTCTCTGTCGGTCCTGCCGCCCGCGTGCCGCCGGCGTGCGACGCCGCGTTCACCGGCACGGCCCGTGACGGGCCGCCGGAGACCGGACGACGCGCGGTCGGTGGCGGCGACGGCGTCCGTCCGCGGTCACGGGCCCGCGGGCGGGCGACCCGTGCTGGGCTCGGCGGGGCTGCCGGGCGCCGGCCCGGTGCTCGCAGCCCCCACCAGCATGGCAGCCGGAGGCGGGTGCGGCGGGGCGGCCGGCGCCCGGAGCCCCCCCGAGCCCGGCCCAGG
>JBQGCR010000108.1:0-3059 GCA_052038585.1 Kineosporiaceae bacterium | reverse complement strand
CGGCGGTCGCCGCGGCCGCCCGCACGGCGGCCGTGCGGGCCCGGCGGCGCAGGGGGCCGGTCGTGCGCAGGCCGAGGAACGTCGCGCCGAGCAGGACGGCGGCCCCGAGCGCGAGCAGCGCTCCCGCGGCCGCGGCGGTCGTGAGCAGCGGGGTGACGCGGCGCCCGGCGCCGCCGCCGACCTCGCCGTCGGCCCGCAGCGGGATGCCCGTGACGAAGACCGCGAGCAGGGCCCCCCACAGGGCGACGATGCCGGTCGACGTCACCGCGTGGACGGCGTCGCACGCGCGCCGGTAGCGCGCGTCCGGGCCCTTGGCCCGGAACTCCACGGCGACGCCGCGGCCGGCGAGGAGCAGCAGGAGGACCACGAACGGCAGGTAGAGGCCGGACAGCAGCCCGGCGTACCAGTCGGGGAACGCGGCGAAGGTCAGGCCGACGGCGGCGACGAGCCACACCTCGTTGCCGTCCCAGAACGGGCCGATCGTCCGCACGGCGGCACCGCGCTCGTGGTCGTCGCGGCCGAGCACGGGCGCGAGCATGCCGACCCCGAAGTCGAAGCCCTCGAGGACGAAGAAGAGCACCCAGGCGACGACGACGAGCACGTACCAGGTGGTGGGCAGGTCCACGGCGGTCTCCCTGTGCCGCAGCGCGTCGCGCGCAGCGGGTCTTGGTGGTGGCAGCGGGTCTCAGTAGGTGGGGACGAGGTCGTCGTCGTGCTCGTCGCGCCCGTCGGCGCGGTCGCCGGCCGCCGGGCCGCCGGGCGCGGCGGCGAGCGGTGCGGCGACGAGCCCGCGGACGAGCCGCAGCCAGACGACGGCGAGGACGCCGTAGACGACGGCGAACGCGGCGAGCGAGGCGAGCACCTCCGGCGTCGTCAGGCCGGGCGAGACGGCGTCCTCCGTGCGGGTCAGCCCGAAGGCGATCCACGGCTGGCGGGCGGTCTCGGTGAAGACCCAGCCGAAGGTGTTGGCGGCCGTCGGCAGCAGCGGCAGCAGGGGCAGGAACCGCGCGAGACGGGCGACCGGGGCCGGCGCCGCGCCGAGGTCGCGCCCGCGGCGGGTGAACCACAGGTAGGCGACGGCGACGGCGACGGCCGCCATCCCGACGCCGATCATCAGCCGGAACGACCAGTAGGCCAGCGGCACGTACGGCACGTAGCTACCCGGGCCGTACTGCGCGGCGTACTGCGCCTGGAGCTCGTCGATCCCCTGCACGGTGCCGTCCCACGTCCCGGTCGCGAGCACCGAGAGCAGGTGCGGCACGTCGAGGCGCAGGAACGGCTCGCCGTCGGCGTCGAGCGTCCCGACGGCGAAGACCGAGAAGGGCGCACCGCTCGCCGTCGTGTACAACGCCTCCGCCGCAGCCATCTTCATCGGCTGCACCGACGTCATGACCTTGCCGAGCAGGTCCCCGCTCACCGCGACGACGGCGCCGCCGGCGAGCGTCGTCCACGCGCCGACGCGGGCGAGGACGGCGAAGGCCGCGCGGTCGTCGTCGTCGCCGCCGTCGTCGTCGCCGTCGTCGGCCGCCCGCCGGACCCGCCACGCGCCGACGGCGAGGAGCAGCGCGCCGCCGACCATGAACGCCCCGGCGACGGTGTGCGGGAAGGAGACGAGGGCCACCTCGTTCGTCAGCAGCTCGGTGAAGCTGCCGAGCCGCGCGCGACCGGTGTCCGGGTCGAGGGTGTAGGCGACCGGGTTCTGCATGAAGGCGTTCGCCGCGAGGATGACGTAGGCCGACAGGAGCGTGCCGACCGCGACGACCCAGATCGTCGCGAGGTGGGCCAGGCGCGGCAGCCGGTCCCAGCCGAACCACCACAGGCCGAGGAACGTCGCCTCGAGGAAGAAGGCGAGCATGCCCTCGATCGCCAGCGTCGGGCCGAAGACGTCGCCGTAGAAGCGGGCGAACTCGCTCCACGCGAGACCGAACTGGAACTCCTGCACCAGCCCGGTGACGACCCCGACGGCGAACGTCACGACGAGGAGCTTGCCGGTGAGCAGCGTGAGCCGGCCGTACCGGTCGCGGCCCGTGCGGTACCAGGCCGTGTGCAGCCCCGCGGTCAGCGTCGCGAGGCTGATCGACAGCGGCACGAAGAGGTAGTGGTAGATCGTCACGACGGCGAACTGGAGCCGGGTGGCGTCTAGCACGTCGAGGTCCATGAAGACTCCGGACGTTGGTCGTGCAGTGGTGGACACCTCGATACTACGTCGCGTAGTACGACGTCGTCCGTACGACGCCCGTGAGATGGGTTACCGTGGCGGGATGGCGAAGGGTGGGGTGTCCGGGGACCTCGAGCGCGAGGTCATGGCGCAGCTGTGGGACGCGGCGGGACCGCTCACGGTCCGCGAGGTCCACGAGCGCCTCGACCGCACCCGGCCGCTCGCGTACACGACGGTCATGACCGTGCTCGACCGGCTCGCGAAGAAGGGCGTCGTCGCCCAGGAGCGGGCCGACCGCGCCTACCGCTACCGCCCCGTGCAGTCCCGGGCCGAGATGACCGCCTCGCTCATGCTCGACGCGCTCGGCGCGGTGCCCGACGGCGAGGGCCGTCAGGCCGCGCTGCTCGCCTTCATCGGCAGCGTGGGCCCGGACGAGGCGGCGGCCCTGCGGGCGGCCCTCGAGTCCCGCTGACCGCGTGACGGCGCTGCTCCTCGGGCTCTACGGGCTCCTGCTGTCCCGGGCGGTGCCGCCGCTGCTCGCCCGGGCCCGGTGGCCCTCGCGCGCGCCGCGCGGCGCCGTCGTCCTCTGGCAGGCCGTCGTGCTCGCCTCCGGCCTCTCGGCCGTCGGGGTCGTCCTCGCCGGACCGGAGGAGCTCGTCCGCGCCCACGCCGACGGGTCGCGGCCGTGGACCCAGGGCGGGCTCGCGGCCGCCCTCCTGCTCGCCGCGGTCATCGTCGGGCGGCTGCTCGTCGCCCTCGCCGTCGTCGTCCGCCGCGCCCGGGCCCAGCGGGAGCGGCAGCGCGCGCTCGTCGACCTGCTCGGCCACGACCCGCCGCAGGGTCTCGCCGACCCCCAGGCCGTCCGGGTGCTCGCCGGGCCCCTGCCGCTCGTCTGGTGCAT
>JBQGCR010000107.1:0-3519 GCA_052038585.1 Kineosporiaceae bacterium | reverse complement strand
GGTCCCGTGCCAGTAGGGTCGCCGGCATGGCGATCGTCTGCCTGGTCCGGCACGGACAGGCCTCCTTCGGCGCAGCGGACTACGACGCGCTGAGCGACCTCGGCCGCGAGCAGGCCGTCGCCGCGGGCGACGAGCTCGCCCGGCGCGGGGTGCGCGACCCGCTGCTCGTCTCCGGGACGCTGCGCCGCCAGCGCGACACCGCCGCGCTGCTCGGGCTGGGCGCCGTCGCCGTCGAGGACCGCCGCTGGGACGAGTACGACCACCTCGGCCTCGTGCGCGCCCGGGCCGGCGGCACCGACGCGGACGCCGCGTGGACGGGCGACTCCCGCGCCTTCCAGACGCACCTCGACGCCGCCCTGCGCGCGTGGATGGCGGGCGACCTGCCGGGCTGGGACCGCTTCCGCGACGACGCCGCGGCAGCGCTCGACGACGTCGTGAGCCGGCTCACGCCGGGCCGCGACGCCGTCGTCGTCACCAGCGGCGGCGTCATCGCGACGGTGGTCGGCGGTCTGCTCGGCGTCGGCGCCGACGGCGTCGTCGCCCTCAACCGCGTCGTCGTCAACGCCGGGGTGACGACCGTCCTCGTCGGGTCCAGCGGGGTCAACCTGCTGTCCTGGAACGAGCACGCCTACCTCGGGGCGGCCCGCACCTACCGCTGAGGACGCCGCGTCGGGCGGTAGGACAGCTCCACGCTGCGGCCGTCGAGGACGCGCGTGCCGAGCAGCTCGAGGTCGAGGTCCTCCGCGTCGGCGAAGACGGGCTCGGTGCCGGTGCGGCCGCTGACGACGGGGAAGACCGTCACCTCGACCCGGTCGACGAGCCCGGCGGCCAGGAGGGCCCGGTTGAGCGAGAGGCTCCCGTGCGAGCGGACCGGCACGTCGGACTCGCCCTTGAGCCGGGTGACGACGTCGACGGCGTCCCCGCGCACGACCCGGGCGCCCGGCCAGGCGAGCGGCTCGGACAGCGTCGAGGACAGGACCAGCGTCTCCTGGCCGCGCATGCGCGTGGCCCAGTCCTGCGGGCCGGGCGGCAGCACGCGCAGCCAGTGCGCGAACTCACGGTAGGTGTTCGCCCCGAGGAGCACCCGCTGCCGGCCGCCCCACAGGTCGAGCCGGTGCGCCAGCAGCTCGGGCCCCTCCTTGCCCCAGTACCCGCCCCAGTCGCCGCCCGGCCCGTAGGAGCCGAAGCCGTCGAGGGTCGAGAAGACGTCGAAGGTGTACGTCGCGGTCATGGGGCATGCAACCACGAGTGGCACGCCGGTTGGACAGTCCCGGCACCGCCGGGAAGGCTTGACGCATGGCAGTGGACCCGACCCCCGACGCGCTCGTCCCGACCGACCCGACCGACGAGGAGACCGACGTCGAGACCGCCCCCGCGGAGGTCACGTTCGACGAGCAGCGCTTCCCGGCGCGCCCCCGTGCGCTGCGGCTCATGGCCAAGCGCCGGCCGCCGAACGCGCCGCCGGCGGAGGTCACGGCCGGGCCGCCGGAGGCGGACAACCCCGGGTACGTCGAGTGGCTGAAGTCGGAGTCGATGCTCGCGGACGCCGTGGCCCTGGCCCGCCAGGTGTCCGGCCGCGGCGGGATGTGGCAGAACCCCTTCGGCAACCCGGACCCGCGGGCCGCCGTCGAGGCCGCACCCACGTGGTTCACCGCCTACCCGCTGTCGTTCATCACCCCGCCCGGGCAGTCGTTCCTCGCCGCCCTCGGGGACGCCTCGCTGTGGAAGGCCCTGGCCGACATCGGGATCCGCGCGGTCCACACGGGGCCGGTCAAGCGTGCCGGCGGCATCCGCGGGTGGTCGTTCACGCCGAGCGTCGACGGCCACTTCGACCGCATGAGCATGCACATCGACCCGCAGTTCGGCACCTACGACGAGTTCCGGTCGATGGGCGAGGTCGCGGCCGTGCACGGCGCCGTCGTCATCGACGACATCGTCCCCGGCCACACGGGCAAGGGGGCCGACTTCCGGCTCGCCGAGATGAACTACGGCGAGTACCCGGGGATCTACCACATGGTCGAGATCATGCCCGAGCACTGGCACCTGCTGCCCGAGGTGCCGCCGGGCCGGGACGCGGCGAACCTGTCCCCCGACGCCGAGCGCGCGCTCGACGCGGAGGGGTACATCATCGGCCAGCTCCAGCGGGTGATCTTCTACGCGCCCGGGGTCAAGGAGACGAACTGGAGCGCCACGCACGTCGTCCGCGGGGTCGACGGCGTCGAGCGGCGCTGGGTCTACCTGCACTACTTCAAGATGGGCCAGCCCTCGATCAACTGGCTCGACCCGTCGTGCGCCGGGATGCGGCTCGTGCTCGGCGACGCGGTGCACTCCCTGACCGACCTGGGCACCGGCGGTCTGCGCCTGGACGCGAACGGCTTCCTCGGCGCCGAGAAGAGCGCCGTCGGCGGCCCGGGATGGTCCGAGGGCCACCCGCTGTCCGAGGCGGCGAACCACCTCGTCGCGAGCATGGTCCGCAAGCTCGGCGGCTTCACCTTCCAGGAGCTCAACCTCTCCGTCGACGACATCCGGCTCACCGGCGAGACCGGCGCCGACCTGTCGTACGACTTCGTCACCCGTCCCGGGTACCACCACGCGCTCGCGACGCAGGACACCGAGTTCCTCCGGCTCACGTACGGCGAGGCCGCCCGCGCGGGGGTCGACGTCGCCTCGCTCGTCCACGCGCTGCAGAACCACGACGAGCTGACCTACGAGCTCGTCCACTTCGCCGCCCGGCACTGCGACGACGTGTACCGCTTCCGCGGCGGCGAGATCACCGGGGCCGAGCTCGTCGACGTCGTCCGCGGCGAGCTCATCGAGCACCTCACCGGCGACGCCGCCCCGTACAACCGGATCTTCACGACCAACGGCATCGCGTGCACGACGGCGTCCGTCGCCGCCGCGACGCTCGGGTACACGTCGCTGGACGACCTCGGCCCGGACGACGTCGAGAAGATCAAGCGCGCCCACCTGCTCATGGCGATGTTCAACGCCTGGCAGCCGGGCGTCTTCGCGCTGTCCGGCTGGGACCTGCTCGGGATGCTGCCGCTGCCGGCCGAGTCCGTCGCCCCGCTGCTCGCGGACGGTGACACGCGGTGGATCCACCGGGCGGCGCACGACCTCATGGGCGCGGCGCCGCAGGCGACGCAGAGCACGAGCGGCCTGCCGCGCGGCGCGTCGCTCTACGGCTCGCTGCCCGACCAGCTGTCCGACCCGGACTCGTTCGTGTCCCGGCTGCGGCACGTCCTCGAGCTGCGGGACGCGACGGGGATCGCCTCGGCCGTGCAGCTCGAGGTCCCGGAGGTGTCGCAGAAGGGGATGCTCGTCCTGGTGCACCGGCTGCCCGACGAGCGGGTGCAGCTGACCGTCCTGAACTTCGCCTCGGAGCCGGTGAGCGGCTCGGTCCGCGCCGACGCGCTCGTGCCGGGGCACGTGCTCACCGACGTGGCGACCGGCGAGGAGTTCGCCGAGGTCGACCAGCTCCAGTCCTTCGGGATCTCGCTGAGCCGGCACTCGGGGATG
>JBQGCR010000106.1:0-2248 GCA_052038585.1 Kineosporiaceae bacterium | reverse complement strand
ACGGCCCCGGCGAGGCACCCGGCAGCGAGGAGCCGCCGGTGCCTCAGCAGCGCGAGGCGCAGGCCGCGCCGCAGCCGCCGCCGGCGGGCCGCCGCGACCGCGCGCCGCTCCTCGGCGGCGACCAGCGGGTCCGGCGGGTCGTGCACGTCGGTGAGCACGGCGACCATCGGTCAGGGCAGCTCGAACGGCAGCCGCAGGCCGTCGAGGCTGTGCCGGCAGCCGCAGTCGCCGTCGGGCAGCGCGGCGACCGCCCGGGTCAGGAGGTCCTTGAGCCGGTCGGTGCTGCGGGCGAAGACCTCCATGACCTCGGCATGGGTGACGCCGCTGCCGTCCTCGAAGCCCGCGTCGAGGTCGGTGACGAGCGCGACGGAGGTGTAGCAGAGCGCGAGCTCGCGGGCGATCGCCGCCTCCGGCATGCCGGTCATCCCGACGACGTGCGCGCCGGCCGCGGCGTGCCACTGCGACTCCGCGCGGCTGGAGAACCGTGGCCCGTTGACGACGACGAGCGTCGCCGGGTCCCGGGCCGGCCAGCCGACGTCGGCGGCGCAGGCGATGACGGCGGCACGGCCCCTCGGGCAGTAGGGGTCGGCGAACGACACGTGGACGACCGGGCCCTCGCCGTCGTACACCGTGTGCGCGCGGCCCCACGTCCGGTCGATGACCTGGTCGGGCACGACGAGGCTGCCCGGGCCGAGCTCGGGCACCATCGAGCCGACCGCGCACGGTGCGAGCACCTGCCGCACCCCGAGCGCCCGCAGCGCCCAGAGGTTGGCCCGGTAGGGGACCCGGTGCGGCGGCCACCGGTGGTCCCGGCCGTGCCGGGGGACGAAGGCGACGGACCGCCCGCCGATGCGGCCGACGACCGGTGGGTCGCTCGGCGGCCCGAAGGGCGTCGTCACCTCGACCTGCTCGGCGTCGTCGAGGAACGTGTAGAACCCCGACCCGCCGATGACCCCGACCTGCGCCTCGTGCGTCTGCATGGCGGCGAACCTACCGAGCGGGCGGGGGATGGCGAGCGCCCCGCCGTCCGGGCTGTGGACGACGGGGCGCTGACGGGGCCGGTGGAGGGCGGGTGCCTACGCGGCCGGGCTGCTCGAGGCGGCCGGGGCCTTGGCCGGGGCCGGCGTGCTCGACGACGTGCCGGACGACGAGGACGTGCTCGAGGACGTGCCCGAGGACGACGACGAGTCCGACGAGGAGGTGGTCGACGAGGAGTCGCCCGACGTCGACGAGGACTTGGCGCCGGAGTCGCGCGAGTCCGTGCGGTAGAAGCCGGACCCCTTGAAGACGATCCCGACGCTGTTGAAGAGCTTGCGGAGCTTGCCGGTGCACTCGGGGCAGTCGGTCAGCGACGGGTCGCTGAACGCCTGCACGGTCTCGAACCGGTGGTCGCACGCGGTGCACGCGTAGGCGTACGTCGGCACGGGGGTCCTCCAGGGAAGGGCTCGGGCTGGAATCTCTAGCACTCCAACTCTTCGAGTGCCAAGGATATGCCGTCCCCGGGCTAGCGTGCACCCCTCTCGGGACGAGGGTTGCGCCACCCGGCGAGCTTGCCGCCGGTGCTCACGGCCCGGATCCGCTCCTCGGTGGCCGCCCGGATGCGCAGCGGGACGACGACGATGAGCTGGTCGCCGTGCCGCAGCGCGGTCGTCGGCACCGGCACGAACGCCTCCTTGTTGCGCACGACGAGCGTGACGTTCGCGCCCCTCGGCAGCCGCAGCTCGAACAGCTCGACGCCGTGCAGGCGCGACTGCGGGCCGACGTGGACGTCGAGCACGTCGGCGTCGAGCGTCCCGAGCGGGGTCGACTCGACGTCGAGGTCCTGGCTCGTCACCGGTCCCAGGAGCCCGAGCCGGCGCACGACGGCCGGCAGGGTCGGCGCCTGGACGAGGGTGAAGACGACGACGAGGACGAAGACGAGCTCGAAGATCTCGCTCGACCCGTCGACGCCCGCGGCGATCGGGATCGTCGCGAGGACGATCGGCACGGCACCCCGCAGCCCGGCCCACGACAGCAGCGCCTGCTCGCGCCAGCGCAGCCCGAACCACGTCGTCGACAGCACGACCGACAGCGGCCGCGCGAGCAGGAGGAGCGCGAGCCCGACGCCGAGGGCGGGCAGCACGCCCCCGCCGAGCTCGGACGGCGTCGCGAGCAGCCCGAGCATGACGAAGAGCCCGATCTGGGCGATCCAGCCCAGGCCCTCGGCGAAGCCGCGCGTCGCGTTGCGGTGCGGCAGGCGGCTGTTGCC
>JBQGCR010000105.1:0-1852 GCA_052038585.1 Kineosporiaceae bacterium | reverse complement strand
GTCGCGCGGTCGGTCATCTGCCACACGATGGACGACTGCCTCGCCGCGACCGGCGAGCTCGGCTACCCCGTCGTCGTCCGGCCGTCGTTCACCATGGGCGGCCTCGGCTCCGGCATCGCCTTCGACGAGGCGGACCTGCGCCGCATCGCCGGGGCGGGCCTGCACTACTCGCCGACCACCGAGGTGCTCCTCGAGGAGTCGATCCTCGGCTGGAAGGAGTACGAGCTCGAGCTCATGCGCGACCGCAACGACAACGTCGTCGTCGTCTGCTCGATCGAGAACTTCGACCCGATGGGCGTGCACACCGGCGACTCGATCACCGTCGCCCCGGCGCTCACCCTGACCGACCGCGAGTACCAGCGGCTGCGCGACATCGCCATCGCCGTCATCCGCGAGGTCGGCGTCGACACCGGCGGCTGCAACATCCAGTTCGCCGTCGAGCCGCGCACGGGGCGCATCGTCGTCATCGAGATGAACCCGCGCGTCTCGCGCTCCTCGGCGCTGGCGTCCAAGGCGACCGGCTTCCCGATCGCCAAGATCGCCGCGCGGCTCGCCGTCGGGTACAGCCTCGACGAGATCCGCAACGACATCACGAAGCAGACCCCGGCGTCCTTCGAGCCGACCCTCGACTACGTCGTCGTCAAGGTGCCCCGCTTCGCGTTCGAGAAGTTCCCGGCCGCCGACCCGGCGCTGACGACGACGATGAAGAGCGTCGGCGAGGCGATGGCGATCGGCCGCTGCTTCACCGAGGCCCTGCAGAAGGCGCTGCGCTCGCTGGAGAAGAAGGGCGCCTCGTTCCACTGGGACGGCCCGGCACCGGCCGGCGAGGAGCTCGACGCGCTCCTCGAGCGCGCGGCGGTCCCGACCGACGAGCGGCTCGGCCAGGTGCAGCAGTGCATCCGGGCCGGGGTGTCCGTCGAGCGGCTCCACGAGGTCACGGGGATCGACCCGTGGTTCCTCGACCAGCTCCTGCTGATCGAGGAGGTCGCGACGCAGGTGCGCGAGGCGCCCGCCCTCACCGAGGACGTGCTGCGCACCGCCAAGCGGCACGGCTTCTCCGACGCGCAGATCGGGTCGCTGCGCGGCATGGGGGAGGACGTCGTCCGCGGCCTGCGGCACGCCCTCGGCGTCCGGCCGGTCTACAAGACCGTCGACACGTGCGCGGCCGAGTTCGCCGCCGCGACGCCGTACCACTACTCGTCCTACGACGAGGAGGACGAGACGACGGTCTCGGGACGGCGCAAGGTCGTCATCCTCGGCTCCGGGCCGAACCGGATCGGGCAGGGCATCGAGTTCGACTACTCGTGCGTCCACGCCTCGTTCGCCCTGCGCGACGCCGGCTTCGAGACGATCATGGTCAACTGCAACCCCGAGACGGTCTCGACCGACTACGACACGAGCGACCGGCTCTACTTCGAGCCGCTGACGCTCGAGGACGTCCTCGAGGTCGTCCACGCCGAGAGCCGCGACGGCGAGGTCGTCGGCGTCGTCGTCCAGCTCGGCGGGCAGACCCCGCTCGGACTCGCCGCCCGGCTCAAGGCCGCCGGCGTCCCGATCGTCGGCACGAGCCCCGAGGCGATCCACCTCGCGGAGGAGCGCGGCGCCTTCGGGCGGGTGCTCGCCCAGGCGGGCCTGCCCGCGCCGAAGCACGGCCTCGCGAGCAGCTTCGTCGAGGCCAAGCAGGTCGCCGACGAGATCGGCTACCCGGTCCTCGTCCGGCCGTCGTTCGTCCTCGGCGGGCGCGGCATGGAGATCGTCTACGACGAGGAGATGCTCGCCGACTACATCGGGCGCGCGACGCAGGTCAGCCCCGAGCACCCGGTGCTCGTGGACCGCTTCCTGGACAACGGGA
>JBQGCR010000104.1:0-11553 GCA_052038585.1 Kineosporiaceae bacterium | reverse complement strand
GCCATGTAGCCGAGCAGCGCGAGCAGGCCGAGCAGGAACGAGTACGCCGGCAGCGCGGCCATGTTCCGCTTGATCGTGCTGCGGTTCTTCGCGGCGAGGATCGCCGTCGCCGAGTGCGGGTAGAGGAACAGCGCGAGCGCCGAGCCGAGCGCCAGCGTCGCGTACTGGAGCTGGGCGTTCGGCGCGAGGACGATGCCGTCGCCCGGGCTGGGGCTCGCGTCGAACTTCTCCTGCGCCGCACCGAAGATCGCGCCCCAGCCGCCGAGCTGGGAGGGGATGTAGAGGACCGCGACGACGATGACGAGGTAGATGAGCGCGTCCTTGACGACGGCGATGAGCGCCGGCGCCCGCAGCCCGGAGTTGTACGTGTACGCCGCGAGGATGGCGAAGGCGATGACGATCGGCAGGTGGCCGGTGATCCCGATCGTCTTGAGCACGGCCTCGATCCCGACGAGCTGCAGGGCGATGTACGGCATCGTCGCGACGATCCCGGTCAGCGCGACGAGCAGCGCGAGCGTCGGGGAGCCGAAGCGGGAGCGGACGAAGTCGGCCGGCGTGACGAAGCCGTGGACGTGGCTGACCGACCAGAGGCGGATGAGGACGAAGAACACGAGCGGGTAGACGAGGATCGTGTACGGGACGGCGAAGAACCCGGCCGCCCCGGCGCCGAAGACGAGCGCCGGCACCGCGACGAAGGTGTACGCGGTGTAGAGGTCGCCGCCGAGCAGGAACCACGTCACCCAGCCGCCGAAGCTGCGCCCGCCGAGGCCCCACTCGTCGAGGTGCTCCATCGTCTCCGGGCGGCGCCACCGCCCGGCGAGGAAGCCCATGACGGTGACGACGGCGAAGAGGAACCCGAAGACGGCGATCTCGACCGCGTGCTCGCTCACCGGTCGCCCCCCGCCCGGTCGGTCCGGCTCGTCGTCCGGCTCGTCGTCGCGCGGTAGACGACGACGGTGCACGCGACGCTCACCGGGATGACGAGCAGCTGCCAGGCGTAGAAGAACGGGATGCCGAACAGCGCCGGGTCCTCCCGGTTGTACAGCGGCGGGTAGAGCACGAGCAGGACCGGCACGGCGAGCAGCCACGCCAGGCGGCTGCGCCGCTCGTGGGTGACCGGCGCCGAGGCGCTCCTCGGGTCCGGTTCGGGCATGGGACGGTCCGGCACGGCGCTCAGCCCCCTTGGTGAGCCATTTCGGTGGACGCCTGACGGTATACCCGGCTTTGTCCGGATGGCCGGAACGGCGGTCGCCGACTCGCCCTCCACAGGCGGCACCGGGCCGCCGTCGTCCACAGGTGCGCGCGGCCTGCCGCCCGGCGGGCCGCCGACCCTGGCAGGATGCGTGCCGTGACCGAGGACTCCCAGCGCGCCCGGCCCGCCGGCGCCGGCCTGCTCGCCGGCCTGGCGACGACGGCGAAGGCCCTGCTGCGTCCCGCGCACACCGCCGAGTACCCCGACGTGCTGCCGGAGCTCCCGCCGCGCAGCCGCGGCGTCATCGCGCTGCTGGAGGAGAACTGCACCGTCTGCATGCTCTGCGCCCGCGAGTGCCCGGACTGGTGCATCTACATCGACTCCCACAAGGAGACGCTGCCCGCGGTCGACGGCGGCCGGGAGCGCCAGCGCAACGTCCTCGACCGCTTCGCCATCGACTTCTCGCTGTGCATGTACTGCGGCATCTGCATCGAGGCGTGCCCGTTCGACGCGCTCTTCTGGTCGCCGGAGTTCGAGTACGCCGAGCTGGACATCCGCGACCTGCTCCACGAGCGCGAGCGCCTCTCCGGGTGGATGGGCAGCGTCCCGCCGCCGCCGCTGCCCGACGCCGGGGCGCCCGAGCCCAAGGAGGTCGCCGCCGCGCAGAAGGCCGTCCAGAAGCAGCTCGCGGCCCGTCTGGCGCCCGTGCAGCAGCCGCCGACCGCACAGCCGACCGGGCAGCCGGGGGCGGACGGCGCGTGAGCGGGCTCGACGTCGTCTTCACCGCCCTCGCGGCCCTGGTCGTCGCCGCCGGGCTGCTCGCCGTGACGAGCCGGCAGGTCGTCCACGCCGCGCTGTGGCTCGTCGTCGCGCTCGGCGGGCTGGCGGGGGTGTACCTCGTGCTCGGCGCCGAGGTGGTGGCGCTGGTCCAGCTGCTCGTCTACGTCGGCGCCGTCGTCGTCCTCGTCCTCTTCGCGCTCATGCTCACCCGCGCCCCGATCGGCCCGCGCCGCGACCTCGACGCACCCCGCGGCCGGCGGGTCGGCGCGGCCGTCGCGGGGGGCGCGACGACGGCCCTGCTCGGCGGCACCCTGCTCGTCGCCGTCGGGGACCGGCGGGTGGACGTCGACGCCGCCCGCGGGGGTCCCCGAGCCCTCGGCGAGGCGATCTTCGGCGGCTGGGTGCTGCCCTTCGAGCTGGTCTCGGTGCTCCTCCTCGCGGCCCTCGTCGCGGCGCTCGCGGTGAGCCGGCCGGCCCTGCGCGACCTGCGCGCGCCGCGCCGGCCGGCCGCCCCCGCGACCCCGGGCGCCGCGGCCGCGACGGACGACGAGACGACGCTCGACGACGGGACCGCCTCGTGAGTGCGGCCGCGGCGCACCGGGTGCAGGCCCGGCGGGTCTTCGGCGAGCCCCCGGCGCTGCTCGCGACGCTCGACCACGTCGTCGAGGTGCCGCTCGACCACGCCGACCCCGGCCGCGGCACCATCGAGGTCTACGCCCGTGAGGTGTGCCGGCTCGACCTCGTGAACCGCTCCCTGCCCTACCTGCTGTTCCTCCAGGGCGGCCCCGGCGGGCGCGGTCCCCGCCCCGGGGCCGACATGCCGTCCTGGCTCGGCTGGGCCCTGCAGCGCTGGCGGGTCGTCCTGCTCGACCAGCGGGGGACCGGCCGCTCCACGCCGATGGACCGCTGGACGCTGCCCCGGGCGGCCGGCGACGACCCGGCGGCGCAGGCCGACCACCTCGCGCTCTTCCGCGCCGACTCGATCGTCGCCGACGCCGAGGTGCTGCGCCGGCACCTGCTCGGCGACGTCCCGTGGACGGTGCTCGGGCAGTCCTTCGGCGGCTTCTGCACGTGGACGTACCTGTCCTTCGCGCCCGAGGGCGTCGCGGCGGCCCTCGTCACCGGGGGCGTCCCGCCGGCCACCGCGACGGCCGACGAGGTGTACGAGCGCACCTTCGCCGCGGTCGCGCGGCGCACCCGCGACCTCGACCTCGCGCACCCGGACGTCCGCGGCGTCCTCGCCGGTGTGGCCCGGCACGTGCAGCGCGCCCCCGAGCACCTGCCGACGGGGGAACGCCTCACCGTCGCGCGGCTCCAGGAGGTGGGGCACGTCCTCGGCGGCACCGGGGGGACCGACCGGCTGGCCCACCTCGCCGACGACGCGTGGGCCGTCCCCGGCGAGCGGCTCTCCGACACCTTCCTCGCGGGCGTCGCCGGGATGCTGTCCTACGCCGAGCGGCCGCTGTACGCCCTCGTCCACGAGGCGATCTACGCCGACCCCGGGACGAGCACCCGCTGGTCGGCGCAGCGCGTGCGGGACCGGCTCGCCGTCCCCGAGGAGCCGGTCGAGGACCCCGAGCTCGGCGAGGTGCTGCCGCTCACCGGCGAGATGGTCTTCCCGCACACCGTCGGGTCCGACCCGGCCCTGCGCCCGCTCGCGGCGTGCGCCGAGGCGCTCGCCGCCCGGGTCTGGGACCGGCCGCTGTACGACCGCGACCGGCTGTGGCGCAACGAGGTCCCCGTCGTCGCCCGGGTCTACGGCCGGGACATGTTCGTCGACGAGCGGCTCTCGGAGGCCACCGCCGCCCGCACCGGCGCGGTGACCGTCCAGCCCGACGCCGTCCACCACCACGACGGGCTGCGCCGCGGCGGGACCGCGCTGCTCGACGAGCTGCTCGCCGGCCTGCCGGACCGGCTCGTCCCGCCCGCGCACCCCGCCCCGGACCCGGCCGCCGCGGAGGTGCCGGGGTGATCACCCTCGCCGGCCCCGTCGTGCTCGCCGCCGCCCTCGCCGGGCTCGGCGTCTACGGCCTGCTCGCCCGCCGCAACGCCGTCATGGTGCTCGTCGGCGCCGAGCTCCTCCTCGCCGCCGCAGGCCTCCTGCTCGTCACCGCCAACGCGCTGCCCGCCGGGGGCCTGGCCGGCCTCGCCGGGCCCGGCACCGCCGACGCGGGGACGGACCCGCTGCTCGGCGGCCAGTCGACGACGGTCTTCCTCATCACCATCGCCGCCGCCGAGACCGGGCTGGCGCTCGCGATCGTCCTGCTCCTCTTCCGGTCCCGCGCCACGTCCGACCTGTGGGCGGTCCGCGAGCTCGGCGAGGCCTCGGCGACCTACGACGAGACCCCCGGCGACGGGCAGGTGGCCCGGTGACGCACGTCTTCGCCGTCCTCGCCGTCGCCCTGCCGGCGGCCGCGGCGCTGTTCGGGTTCCTCCTCGGCCGCGACCGGTCCGGCGCGCGCGACTGGGCGGTGCTCGGCACGGGCGCGGCCCTCGTCGCGGCGGTCGCCGAGCTCGTCTCGGTGCTGCGCACCGGACCGGTCACCGGGATCGCCTTCCTCGGCCGGCTCGACACCGGCTACGGCACCGGGTCCGGCGACACCGGGGTCGTGTCCCTCGCCCTGCGCGCCGACGAGCTGAGCGCGACGCTGGCCGTCGCCGCCGGGCTCGTCGCCTTCTGCGTGCAGGTCTACTCGGCGGCCTACCTGCACGGCGACGGCACGCCGGACGCGCCGACCCGCTACCGGCCCTACGCCGCGACCGTCACGCTCTTCACCGCGGCGATGATGCTCGTCGTCCACGCCGACGACCTGCTCCTGCTCCTCGTCGGCTGGGAGGTCATGGGCCTGGCGTCGTACCTGCTCGTCGGCCACCACAGCGAGCGGGACGCCGCCCGCCGGGCGGCGGTCAAGGCCTTCCTCGTGACCCGGGTCGGCGACCTCGGGGTGCTCCTGGCCGTCGTCGTCCTCCTCGTCGACGGCGGCACGACGTCGGTCCGCCGCCTCGTCCGGCTCGTCGGGGAGGGCGAGATCTCGGGCGCGACGCTCACCGTCGCGGCGCTTTTGCTCCTCGCCGGGGTCGCGGGCAAGTCCGCCCAGTTCCCGCTCCACACGTGGCTGCCCGACGCGATGGAGGGCCCGACGCCGGTCTCGGCGCTCATCCACGCCGCGACGATGGTCGCCGCCGGCGTCTTCCTCGTCGCCCGCCTGCTGCCCGTCTTCCTCGCCGCCGAGGCCGCGCTCGCCGTCGCCGCGGTCATCGCGTCGGTGACGATGCTCGGGGCGGCCCTGGCCGCCCTCGCCCAGGACGACCTCAAGCGGCTGCTCGCCTGGTCGACGATCAGCCAGGTCGCGTTCATGCTCGCCGGCGTCGTCGTCGACCCCGACGCCGGGAGCGCGCCCGGGGTGTTCCACCTCCTCGCCCACGCCGGGTTCAAGGCGCTGCTCTTCCTCGTCGCCGGCTGCGTCGCCCACCTCGCCGGCTCGACGCTGCTCGCCGACATGGGCGGCCTGCGCCGTGCCCGCCCGGGCCTCGCGCTGCTCCTCGCGCTCGGCCTGGGCGCGCTCGCCGGGCTGCCGCCGCTGTCCGGCTTCTGGTCCAAGGAGTCCGTGCTGACCGCCGCCGAGCACGCCGCCGTCGAGGGCGGCTCCTGGACCGGCTGGACCGTCCTCGTGAGCGGCCTGCTGACGACGGTCGTCACCGGTGTCTACGCCGGCCGCGCCTGGGCGGTCGTCGCCGGCGGGGACCCGGTCCCCGGCTTCGGCGCCGAGCACGTGCTGCCGCGCGCGATGACCTGGCCGCTCCTCGTCCACGCCGTCCCCACGGCGGGTCTCGGGCTCGTCCTGCTCGACCCGCCCGCGGCGCTCGACGCCCCGGTCGCCCCGCTCACCGCACTCACGGGCGGGCTGCTCTCGGTGGTCGGCGTCGCCTGGGCGCTCACCGCGCCGCGGCTCGGCACCCGGGACGTCGCGGCAGCCATGCCGCCCGGCGTCCGGGCGTTCCTGCGCGACGGCTACCGGCTCGACGCCGTGCAGGACCGGCTCGTCGTCCGCCCGGTCCTCGCGCTCGCCCGCGCGAGCGTCGTCGGGGACCGCGACGTCGTCGACGCCTACGTCCGGGGCACGCCGGTCGCCACGCGCTGGGCCGGGGTGGCGCTGCGCCGGGCGCAGACCGGGCTCGCCACCGGGTACGTGGCGTGGCTCGTCGCCGGCGCGCTCCTCGCCGGCCTCGCCGGGGTGGTGCTCACGTGAGCGCCCTGGCCCTCGACCTCGGCCCGCACGGCGGCTGGCTGCTCGTCGCCCTCGTCGCGCTGCCGCTGCTCGCCGCCGTCGCCCTGCTCTGCGTGCCGCGGCTGTCCGACGAGGACGCCGCCCAGGCGGGCACGGCCGTCGCGGCCGGCGTGCTCGTCCTCGCCGTCGTCGCCTGCCTCGGCGCGGCCCCCTTCGACCGGCCCGCGCCGGGGCTCGCCTTCGACGTCGAGTGGATCCCCGCGACCGGGACGCGGTTCTCGCTGGGTGTCGACGGCGTGAGCGCCCCGCTGCTCCTGCTCACCGCGCTCCTCACGCTGCTGTGCTGCTGGCTGCTCGTCCGCGTCCGGCCCGCGGCCGGACGGGTCCGCGCGCTCGTCGCCTGCGTGCTCGCCGTCGAGGGCGGGGCGCTCGCGACGTTCACCGCGCAGGACCTCATCGTCTTCTTCGTCGCGTTCGAGGTCGTCCTCGTGCCGATGTGGTTCGTCATCGCCGTCTGGGGCGACGACACCCGGCCCGGCCGCTCGATCGAGCCCACCGCGCCGATCCCCGGCGGGGAGGCCGCGCGCCGCGACGCCGCGAACCGGTTCGTCCTCTACACGGCCCTCGGGTCGGCCGTCATGCTCCTCGGCCTCGTGCTCGTCGGGCTGCGCGCCGGGACGACGGACCTCGCGGCGCTCACCTACGACGCCGGCACCTCGCTGCCGGCGTCCGTCCAGACCGTCGCGGCGGCGCTCGTCGTGCTCGGCCTCGCGGTCAAGGCGCCGGCGTTCCCCTTCCACACGTGGCTGCCCCCGGCCCACACCACCGCGCCGACGGTCGGCTCGGTGCTGCTCGCGGGCGTGCTGCTCAAGATGGGCACCTACGGCCTCGTCCGGATCGCCGTGCCGGTCCTGCCGGACGGCATGGACGTCATCGCGCCGTGGCTCGGCGTCGCGGGCGTCGCCGGCATCCTCTGGGGCGGCCTGGTCTGCCTGCGCGAGCGGGACCTCAAGCGGCTCGTCGCGTACTCCTCCGTCGCGCACATGGGCTTCGTCCTGCTCGGCATCGCCTCGATGACCCCGCAGGGCCTGCAGGGCGCGCTCTTCGCGAACGTCGCGCACGGCCTCGTCACCGGGCTGCTGTTCCTCGTCGCCGGCGCGGTCAAGGACCGGCACCACACCGCCGACCTGCTCGTCCTCGGCCCGGGGCTGCGCGACCGGCTGCCCCGGCTGGGGTGGCTGCTCGCCTTCGGCGCCGTCGCCGGCCTCGGGCTGCCCGGCCTCGCCGGCTTCTGGGGCGAGGTGCTCGCGATCGCCGGCGCCTGGGACGGCGAGGAGGCCCTCGGCGTCCTCGCCCGGCCGCTCGCCGTCCTCGCCGCCGTCGGCACCGTCCTCGCCGGGGCCTACCTGCTCCGCGTGCTGTACCTGCTCTGGCACGGCGCGGCACCGCCGAAGCCGGAGTCGGTCGTCGAGGTGGCGCTCCAGCGCGACCTGTCCGGGCACGAGACCGCCCTCATGACGCCGCTCGTCGTCCTCGTGGCGGCGCTCGGCGTGCTGCCCTGGCTCCTGCTCGACATCACCGGGCCCGCGGTCCGGGTGCTCCTCGGGATCGGTGACCTGCCATGACCGCCGCCCTCTCGGCGTTCGCGGCGCTCGACGCCGTCCCCGGGGTCGACTGGCTCGCCCTCGCCCCGGTCGTCGCGCCGGTCGTCGCGCTCGTCGTCGTCCTCGTCCTCGACGCGGTGCTCCCCGCCGGGGCGACGCTGCGCCGGGCCGCCGACGGCGTGAGCCTGCTCGGCCTGCTCGCCGCGGCGGGGGCGGTCGGGGTGCTCGCCGCCGACGGCTCGGTGCGCTCCACGCTCTGCGTGCCCGGCGGCGGCACGGTGACGACGTCGTGCTCCTACGTCGTCTCGCCGCTCACCCTGACCCTCCAGGCCGTCGTCCTCGTCGGGGCGCTCGGCTGCCTGCTGCTCGCCCTCGACGGGCCGGGCGCGGCGGACCGCGGCGCCCACCACACCCTGTTCCTCGCCGCCGTCGCCGGCGCCGTGACGCTCGCCGGCGCCCGCGACCTGCCGACCCTCGTCGTCGCCCTCGAGACCGCGTCGCTGCCCGCCGTCGGTCTCGTCGCCCTGCGGCGCGACGCGCAGGGCGCGCAGGCCGGCTTCACCCTCCTCGTCACCGCGCTGACCTCGCTCGGCCTGCTCGTCCTCGGGGTGGGGATGCTCTACCTCGCGACCGGCCACCTGCACCTGGACCGGATCGCGACGACGCTGCTCACCCCGGGGCTGCCGGCGTCCGTCGCCGCCGTCGCCGGGCTCGGCGCGGTCCTCGCCGCGGCGGGCATCGCGTTCAAGCTGTCCGCCGTGCCCTTCCACCTGTGGACGCCCGACACCTACGCCGGGGCACCGCTGCCGGTGGCCGCGTTCCTCGCGGTCGTCTCCAAGACCGCGGGCCTCGCGGCGCTCGTCGTCCTGCTCGCCGTCGGCCTCGAGCCGCTCGCGGGCACGTGGGGACCGGTGCTCGCCGGGGTCGCGCTGCTCACGGTGACCGTCGGCAACCTCGTCGCGCTACGGCAGCGGGTCGCCGTCCGGCTGCTCGCGTGGTCGACCGTCGCCCAGGCCGGCTGGGTGCTCCTGCCGCTCGGCGCCGCGCGCGACCTCGCGTCGACGCGGGCGGCGGTCTCGGCGTCGCTCGCCTACCTCGCCGCCTACGCCGTCGCCTCGCTCGTGGTGCTCGCCGTCGTCGTCCTCGTCGCCCGGCACACACCGGCCGGGGAGGAGCACGGCCTCGACCACTACCGGGGGCTCGCCCGCCGGGAGCCCGTCGCCGCCGCGGCCCTCGGGCTGGCGCTCGCCAGCCTGGCCGGCCTGCCGCCCGGCGTCATGGGCCTCGTCGCCAAGGTCCTCGCGGTCCGGCCGCTCGTCGACGGCGGGGTCTGGCTGCTCGCCGCGGCGGCCGCGGTCAACGTGGCCCTCGGCCTCGTCTACTACCTGCGCTGGGGCGCCCTGCTCGTCGCGGCCCCCGCCGGGCCGGTCCCGACGTGGCGGGTCCGACCCGCCGAGGGCCTGGTCCTCGGCGGCGCCGTCGCCCTCACCGTCGCGCTGTCGGTCTACCCCCAGATCCTCGCCGGCCTCGTCCCGGGAGCCCTGCGCTAGAAACGGTAGTTCCGGGCTTGCGGGGCATAACGCCCGGGTGTTGGGTGCGCTCATGACGCCACGTCTCGCCCGCGCCGCCGTCGTCGCGGCCGCCGCCGGAACCGCCCTCGCCCTGACGGCCACCTCGACGTCCCCGGCGCAGGCGACCGGCGCCCCGCGCAAGGTCCCCGTCCAGACCGGGACCGGGGGAGCGGTGGCGAGCGTCGACCTCGACGCGAGCGCCGTCGGGGTCCGGGTGCTGCGCGAGGGCGGCAACGCTGCCGACGCGGCGATCGCGACGGCAGCCGCCCTCGGCGTCACCGAGCCGTACAGCGCGGGCATCGGCGGCGGCGGCTTCCTCGTCTACTACGACGCCGCGAGCCGCACCGTCTCGACGGTCGACGGGCGGGAGACGGCGCCGTCGACGTTCAGCAGCACGACGTTCCAGCGCCCCGACGGGACGCCGCTCGACTTCGCCGGCGTCGTGAGCTCGGGCCTGTCCGTCGGGGTCCCCGGCACCCCGGCCCTGTGGGACGTCGCGCAGCGGCGCTGGGGGAGCAAGCCGCTGGCGGACCTGCTCGCCCCGGCGGCACGGCTCGCCCGCGACGGCTTCACCGTCGACGAGACCTTCGCCGACCAGACCGCCGACAACGCCGAGCGCTTCCGGAAGTTCCCCGAGACCGTCCGCACCTTCCTGCCCGGCGGCAGGGTCCCGGCCGTCGGCTCGACCTTCCGCAACCCCGACCTCGCCCGGGCCTACGACCTGCTCCGCACCAAGGGCGTCGGCGTCCTCTACGAGGGGCCGCTCGGCCGGTCGGTCGTCTCCGCCGCCCGCTTCCCCGAGACGGCGCCGGGGGTCAGCGTCCACCCGGGTCGGATCCGGGCGACCGACCTCGCCGCCTACGAGGCGACGGTCAAGGCGCCGACCCGGACGACCTACCGGGGCCTCGACGTCTACGGCATGCCGGTGCCGTCCTCCGGCGGGACGACCGTCGCCGAGGCGCTCAACCTCCTCGAGGCGTACGACCGCCGCACCGGCACGACGCTCTCCGACGTCGCCCGGGCCCAGTACCTCCACCGGTTCAGCGAGGCGACGGCGACGGCGTTCGCGGACCGCAACCGCTGGGTCGGGGACGTCGCCGGCGTCCCGGTCCAGGGCCTGACGAGCCAGCGCTTCGCCGACGCGCGGGCGTGCGCCCTGTTCGACCCGACCCGCGCTCAGCCGCGGCCGCTGCCCTTCGGCGACCCGCGGGCGTCGTCGTCCTGCGCCGCGCCGGCCGGCACCCAGGCCGCCGTCCGGGACGACCACGGCACGACCCACCTCACCGTCGCCGACCGGTGGGGCAACGTCGCCGCCTACACGCTGACGATCGAGCAGACCGGCGGCTCGGGCATCACGGTCCCCGGCTACGGCTTCCTGCTCAACAACGAGCTCACCGACTTCTCCTTCACCCCGGTGACGCCGGGCGTCCCGGACCCGAACCTGCCCGGCCCGGGCAAGCGGCCCCGCTCGTCGATGGCGCCGACGATCGTCCTGTCGGACGGCGAGCCCTGGCTCGCGCTCGGCTCGCCGGGCGGTGCGACGATCATCACGACCGTCACCCCGGTGCTCACCGGCTACGTCGACCGCGGCCTCCCGCTCGTCGACGCGATCGCCGCGCCCCGGCTGTCCTCGCGCAACGGCACCGAGCAGGCCGAGCCCGCCCTGCTCGCCTCGACCGCCGGCAGCACGCTGCTGCGCCAGGGGCACGTCCTCGCCCCGGTCGACGAGATCGGCGCCGCGACCGCGATCCGGGTCCGCGCGGACGGCACCTTCACCGCGGCCGCCGAGACGACCCGGCGCGGCGGCGGCTCCGCCCTCACCGTGACGCCCGCCCGCCCCTGAGCGGGCCCGCCGCACGGGGAACGACGGCACCGGGGACGGCGTTGTCGCAGGTGTCCGCGTCACCCCCGCGAGGAAGGCACCCATGGGTCACCGTCACTTCAACGGCCTGAAGACCGCCGCCCTGTTCGGCGCGATCTGGGCGCTGCTGCTGGCGATGGGCTCCCTCATCGGAGGCGGGCGGTTCATCTGGCTGTTCGCCCTCATCGGCGTCGGCACGACGTTCTACGGCTACTGGAACAGCGACAAGCTCGCGATCCGCGCGATGCGGGCCCGCCCGGTCAGCGAGGCCGAGCAGCCGGCGATGTACCGGATCGTCCGCGAGCTCTCGACGGCC
>JBQGCR010000103.1:0-8850 GCA_052038585.1 Kineosporiaceae bacterium | reverse complement strand
CTGTCGGGGTCGGAGAGCACGACGCGCGGGGACCCCTCGAGGTCGGCCGTGCGGTGCGCCGCGGCGACCATCTCGCGGGTGGGGCCGCCGCCGCCGTCGCCGTACCCGAAGGGCACGAGCGAGGTGTTGGCCCGGCCCTTCTCGGCGAACTGGTCGGAGGCGCGGGCCAGCTCCGCCGCCGAGATGACGGAGTTGTACGTGTCGACCGGCGGGAAGTGGGTGAAGACTCGGCTGCCGTCGATCCCCTCCCACCAGAAGCTGTGGTGCGGCACGCGGTTCGTGTCGTTCCACGACAGCTTCTGGGTGAGGAAGTTCTCGCAGCCGGCCAGCCGGGCCACCTGGGGGAAGGACGCGGTGTAGCCGAAGGAGTCGGGCAGCCAGACGTTCGTCGGCTCCACCCCGAGCTGCTCGGCGAAGAAGCGCTTGCCCTGGACGAACTGCCGCACGAGCGCCTCGCCGCCGACCATGTTCGTGTCGGACTCGACCCACATCCCGCCGACGGGGACGAAGCGTCCCTCCTGCACGCGCTTGCGCACCCGCTCGAAGAGCTCGGGGTAGTGCTCCTGGACCCACGCGTACTGCTGGGCCGACGAGCAGGCGAAGGTGACGTCGGGGTCGGCGTCCATGAGCGCGAGGACGTTCGACATCGTCCGGGCCACCTTGCGCACCGTCTCCCGGGTGGGCCACAGCCACGCCGAGTCGATGTGCGCGTGCCCGACGGCGTGGACGACGTGGGCGCTCGCGCCCGCCGGCGCGGCCAGGACGCCGGCGAGCGCGGCGCGGCCGAGGTCCGCGGTGCCGCTGACGTCGTCGGGGTCGACGACGTCGCACATCCGCTCCAGCGCGCGCAGCACCGCGGCCCGGCGGGGGGAGGCCGCGGGCAGCACGTCGACCAGCCCGCGCAGGGTCCACACGTCCTGCGCCAGCTCGTCGACGGCGACGTCGAGCAGCGCGACGTCGACGGCGCGCAGCGTGTACAGCAGGTCGTCACCGGCGGTGGCCTTGTCCCCGAGCCGGGTCGGGCGGGTCCACACGTTCCCGGGGACGTCCGGGTTGGCCGCGCCCTCGACGTAGACGTCGACGGGCCCCTCGCACTGCGGCAGCGGCACCGCGTTGTTCCGCGGCGAGATCCCCTTGAGCAGCACGCCGTCCGGCGACCACGCGGCGCCCTCGGCCTGGAAGCCCGGCTGCTGCGCGATGAAGCCGAGGTCGACGACGAGCTCGAGCCGGGTGCCCTCGACCGGCCATCCCGCGGGGACCTCGCCGGTCACGTGGAACCACCACGTCGACCACGGCGCCCCCCACGGCGTCCCGACCGGGTGCGGGGCGTACGTGGCGGCCCGGGCCTGCGCGAAGGGGACCGGCTCGTCCGGCACCGTCCAGGACTCGACGTCGAGGCCGTGGCGGGCGCGGTAGGTGGACGGCACGACCCACTCCGCGACGAAGCGGTCGATGCGGGCGAGGGTGAGGGCGTCGGTGTCGTGCATGGGTCAGGGTGTCCTTTCGGGGGCCGGGCGTCGGGGCGGGCGTCAGCCCTTGACGGCCCCGGCCATGGCGAACGAGCTCCCGGTGAGCCGCTGCACGAACAGGTACAGGCCGAGCACGGGGGCGGAGTACATGAGCGAGAAGGCGGCGAGCGCGCCGTAGGCGACGGTGCCGTAGTTGCCGAAGAAGCCGTAGATCGCCACGGCCGCCGGCTGCTGCTCGGGGCTGAACAGGAGCACGAAGGGGACGAAGAAGTTCCCCCACGCCTGGGTGAAGACGAAGATGAAGACGACGCCGAGCCCCGGACGCATGAGCGGGATGACGACGGACCACAGGGCGCGCATCCGCCCGGCGCCGTCCACCCAGGCGGCCTCCTCCAGCGAGATCGGGATGGAGTCCATGAAGTTCTTCGTCATCCAGATCGCCATGGGCAGCGAGGTGGCGGCGAGGAAGAGCACCGTGCCGGTGAGGGAGTTGAGCAGCTGGAGCGAGACGAAGAGCGCGTAGACCGGCACCATCATCGCCGTGATCGGCAGGCACGTCGCGAAGAGCACCCCGTACATGAGCGACTTCTTGCCGCGCAGCCGGTAGCGGCTCAGCGGGTACGCGGCGAGCACGGAGCAGACGACGGTGAGCACCGCGGTACCGAGCGAGATGACGACGGAGTTCCACAGCGGCCGGTACGTCGTCTCCGGGGTGAGGATCTGCCGGAAGTTGTCGAGGGTGAAGCCCTCCGGCCAGGAGATCGAGACGGTCGCGGCCGGGTCGAACGCGGCGAGGAGGATCCAGCCGAGCGGCACGAGGAAGACGACGCCGACGACGAGCAGGACGCCGGTGGCGCCGAGCCTCCCGGCCCGGCCGCGGCGGGTGGCGTTGTGCGGCAGCGGGTCCGGCGTGCCGGTCACCGCGGGGACGGCGGCAGTCGTCGTCATCAGTCGACCTCCGGCTTGAGCACCTTGATGTAGACGACGGCGAACAGCCCGCCGATGACCAGGGCCACCGTCGCGATCGCCGTGCCGTAGCCGACCTGGGCGAACTTGAACGCCTGCTGGTACGCGAGAACCGGCAGCGTCGAGCTCGACGTCCCGGGCCCGCCGCCGGTCATGACCCAGATGAGGGTGAAGACCCCGAGCGTCTGCAGCGTCGTGAGCATGAGGTTGACCGCGACCGAGCGGCGGATCATCGGGACGGTGATCCGGGTGAACCGCTGCCAGGCGTTGGCGCCGTCGATCTCGGCGGCCTCGACGATCTCGGTGGGCACGTCGGACAGCGCGGCGGAGTAGACCATCATCGAGAAGGCCGTGCCGCGCCAGACGTTGGCGAGCGTCACCGACAGCAGCGGGACGACGACGAGCCACGCCGGGCCCTCGAGCCCCACTTTGGCGAGGGCGATGTTCAGGGTGCCGGAGGAGGAGAAGAAGGCGTAGAGCGCGAACGCCGCGACGATCTCCGGCAGGATCCAGGCGACGACGACGAGGGCGCTGACGACGGCGCGCACCGGGCCGACGGCCACCCGCAGGAGGACCGCCAGCGCCATGCCGAGGACGTTCTGGCCGACGACGGCCGAACCGACGACGAACACGAGCGTGAGCCACAGCGACTGCCAGAACGTCGGGCTCTCGAAGAGCCGGGTGTAGTTCTCCAGGCCGACGAACTGGGGGTCCGCCGCGCGTGGGCCGGTGAGCGCGGTGTTCGTCAGGGACCCGTAGAGCGAGTAGACGATCGGACCGGCGAGGAAGACGAGCAGGAGGGACACGGCGGGCAGCAGCGGCAGGACCCGCAGGAGGGATCGGCCGGCCCGGCGGGGACCGGACGGTGCGTCTGGTCCCCGACGGGTCCGCCCGCCGAGGGCGAGGGTGGTCACGGGCTCAGCCGGCTGCCGTGACCTTGTCCTCGCCCACGATCTGGGTGAGGGCGTCGTCGTAGGTCCTGGCCGCCGTCTCCGGGTCGGCCTGCCCGGTGACGACCGACTCCGCGGCCACCTGGATGTTCGAGGAGATCTGCGCGTAGTCCGGCGTCGCCGGGCGGAAGAACGTCACGTCGACGAGGGACGAGAAGAACTCGAAGGAGGGGTTGAAGCTCAGGTACTCCGGGTCCGTCGCGACGTCCTGCCGGACGGCGATCTGGCTGTTCTCCGTGTCGTACTTGAAGCTGTTCTCCTTGTTCAGCGCCACGGCGATGAAGTCGAAGGCCTTCTTCGGGTCGTCGGCCTTCGAGCCCACGGACAGCAGCCAGCCGCCGGACATGGAGACCTTGCCGGGGGCCTGGCCGTTCTGCGTCGGCATCGCGGTCATGCCCATCTTCTGCTCCCACTCCGGCCACGGCTTGCCGCCGCTGATCCAGCCGCCGGGCACCCACGAGCCGTTGACGGCGATCGCGAGCTTGCCCTCGGGGAACAGCTCGTCCGAGACGCGGTTCGGCAGGTTCGGGTCGAGCGCGTCCTGCAGGTCGGGCATGAGCTTCTCGTCGGCCATCGTCTTGTAGAAGGCGAGCGTGTCCTCGAAGCCCTGGGAACCGGTGACCCACTTGGCCTGCTCGGTGTCGTAGAGCTGGTCCCCCGTGCCGTAGAGGAGCATCTCGAAGCCCTGCATCGAGGTGGCCTCGCCCTGCGCCTTGGACGCGAACACGTTGAGCGGGATGACGTCCGGCACCTTCTCCTTGACCGTGCGGGCGGCCGCCAGCACGTCGTCCCAGGTCTTCGGCTGCCAGTCCGCCGGCAGCCCGGCCTGGGCGAAGACGTCCTTGTGGTAGTAGATGCCCCGCGTGTCGGTGCCCATCGAGACGCCGTACGTCTTGCCGTCGTCCCCGAGACCGGCCTGCTTCGCCCCCTCGGCGAACTGCGACCAGTCCGCCCAGTCCGCGAGGTAGTCGTCGATCGGGGCGAGGTAGCCGGCCGCCGCGTCCGCGCGCACCTGGAAGGTGTCCTCGTAGATGACGTCGGGAGCGGTCTGCTCCGAGCCGTTCATGAGGGCGAGCTTGGTGAAGTAGGCGTCCTCCTGGGCGTTGATCGGCTCGAGCTGGACCTTCGCCCCGGGGTTGGCCGCCTCGAACTCCGTCTTGGCCTTCTGCATGAGGGCGTCGAGCTGGGTGAACGAGTCGGTCTTCTGGTAGGCGACCTTGATGACGCCGTCGCCTCCCCCGCTGCCCGCGTCGTCGGCGTCGTCGGAGCCGCAGGCGGCCAGACCCGCGGTCGTCAGGGCGAGGGTGAGCAGGACGGCAGGGGCGCGGCGCAGGGATCGCATCATTGCTCCTCAGCGGCAGGGGGGACGGCTCGTCGGTGTGACGGGCGGCACGGATTTACTCCAGTGACTGGAGTAAATGGCCGCCGAGCGGCGGTTGGCAAGACCGGCGGGCGTTCGTGACGCAATCGTGATGCGGCGCGGCGGAGGGTGCCTCAGCCAGAGACGAGGCGGGCGTGCCGCGGGGTGAAGGCCTCGTCGAGCACGAGGCTGGCCGCCCCGACGGCGCCGACCCACGGGCCGACGGCCGTCCCCTCGACCTCGACCGTGTGCAGCTCCCGCATCGTCGCGTGGGCGGCGAACTCGGTCGCCGCGGCCTCGCTGAGGTACGGGGCGAGCCGCTCGCCGTTCGCCCCGCCGACGACGACGCCGTCGGCGTCGACGAGGTCGGCGACGACCATGAGCCCGTGGGCGACCCGGCGCGCGGCGGTGGTGAGGATCGCCACCGCGGCCCCGTCGCCGTCGGCCGCCGCGGCGGTGAGCCGGCTCATCGCCCGGTCCAGCTCGCGAGGGGTCCGGCGCGGCACGCGGCGCGGCAGCACGCCGGCGGCGACGGCCTCGCCGACGAGGTGCTCGAGGGAGACGCTCACCCCGAGGCACCCGCGGTTGCCGCACGCGCACGGCGGCCCGTCCGCGTCGACGATGAGGTGCCCGACCTCGCCGGCGTTCTGCGAGCTGCCGGCGAGCACCTCGCCCTCGTGCGCGAACGCGAACCCGACGCCGAACCCGAGGTAGGCGAACAGCGTCGTCCCCTCGAGGCGGTGGTGACGGCCCCACAGCTCGGCGGCGATCGCCGCGGTGACGTCCTTCTCGACGACGGTGGGCAGTCCGGTCGCCTCCGTGACCATGTCCCGCAACGGGACCGACTCCCACCCGTCGAGCAGCGGCGGGTGCACGACCCGTCCCGCCCGGACGTCGATCGGCCCCGGCGCGGCCACCCCGAGGCCCACGACGCCGGCGTCGTCACCGGGTCCGCTCGTGTCGAGCAGGCGGCGCACCTCGGCCGCCAGCGCGGCGACGACCGCGTCCGGGCCGGCGGGCGTGTCGATGACCGAGGTGGCGACGACGGCGCCGGACAGGTCGAGCAGGGCGAAGGTCACCGAGACCGGGTCGATGTGGGCGCCGACGGCCCAGCCCCCGGCCGGGCGCACCTGCAGGAGCGTGCGCGGCTTGCCCCTGCCGCGGATCTGCCGCTCCCCCTCGGCGACGAGGCCTCGCTCGAGGAGCCGGTTGACGGCGTTGGAGATCGTCTGGCCGGACAGCCCCGTCGACTGGACGAGCTCGACCCGGCTCACCCCTGCGCGGGCCCGGCGGATGCGGTCGAGGACGACGAGCTGGGTGTAGTCCGCGACGCGCGGCAGGTTGGCCCCCCTGCGTCCGGCACCCGCCATGGTCGTCAGAGTAGCCACACCCCCCGCCCGGCCCGTCAGCCCTTGACGGAACCTGCCGTGATGCCGCCGACGATGAAGCGCTGGAGGAACTGGAAGAGCAGGACGACCGGGACCGCCGTGACGAGGGCGCCGGCGGCGAAGACGCCGAGGTTGTTGGACCGGTCGGCGTCGATGATGCCGTAGAGGCCGACGGCGACGGTTTTGACGCCGCTGTCCCGCAGGAAGATCGAGGCGAGGAGGAACTCGTTGACGACGGCGATGAAGACGAGCAGCCCCGTCACGGCGAGGATCGGCCGCATGAGGGGCAGGATGATCGTGAAGAAGACCCGGGCGTGGCCGGCGCCGTCGACCGTCGCGGCCTCGTCGAGGTCGCGCGGCACCGAGTCGAAGAAGCCCTTGATGAGCCACACCTGGCCGAGCGAGCCCCCGAGCAGGACGAGCATGTAGCCGAGCAGCCGGTTGAGCCCGAGCGCCGGGACCACCTCGCCGATCGTCGTGAACATCGAGAAGATCGCCACGGCCGCGAGGAACTGCGGGAACATCTGGATGAGCAGCAGCGTGAGCAGCCCACCGCGCCGGCCGCGGAACCGGAACCGCGAGAACGCGTACGCGGCGGCCGTGCTGCAGGCGAGCGTGACGAAGGTGATGACCACGCACACGAGCAGCGTGTTGAGCAGCCAGCGCAGGAACGGCCGGCCCGGGTCCGAGAAGAGGGTCTCGAAGTTCGTCAGGCTGAAGGACGACGGGACGATGCCGGTCGCGACGACCGTCCCGAGCGGGTTGAAGGCCGCCGAGACGATGTAGAGGATCGGGAAGAGGGCGAACGCGACGGCGAAGAGGCCGACGACGTGTCGCCAGCCCACCTCGCGCCACCAGCGGGCCCCGCGCAGCCGCACCTCGGGGACGGGCTCGACGTCCCGGTCGGTCGGACGGGTCGTGGCAGTGGTCATCAGTTCACGTCCTCGAGCGCGCGGGTGAAGCGGAACTGCACGGCGGCGATGACGCCGGTCAGGACGAACAGGAGCACCGACACGGCGGAGGCGAAGCCCAGCTGGGCGCCGCCGGCGCCGAAGGCCAGCCGGATCGTGTAGCTGATGAGGATGTCGGTGCCGCCGGCGGTCGGGTTGTCCGGGGAGAACGGCCCGCCCTCGGTGAGCAGCGCGATGGCGTTGTAGTTGTTGAAGTTGAAGGCGAAGGACGCCACGAGCAGCGGCGCCACGGTGACGAGCAGCAGCGGCATCGTGATCCGCCGGAAGTTCGTCCAGCCGCTCGCACCGTCGATGCTCGCCGCCTCCTTGAGGTCGGCCGGGATGGCCTGGAGCGCACCGGTGCACACGAGGAACATGTAGGGGAAGCCCATCCAGAGGTTCGTCAGCAGGACGGCGACCTTCGCCGTCGTCGCGTTGCCGAACCAGTTGACGTCGAGCCCGGTGAGCTCGTTGATGAGGCCGAAGTCCCGGTTGTAGAAGCCCGACCACACGAGCAGGGCGATGAAGCCGGGGATGGCGTAGGGCAGCAGGAGCAGCGAGCGGTAGACCTTCTGGCCGCGCAGCCGCGGGTCGTTGAGCACGGTCGCCAGGCCCAGCCCGAGGAGGAACGTCGTGCCGACGGAGAGCACGGCGAAGGCCAGGGTCCACGCGAAGATGCCGATGAAGTTGTTCCGGATCGTCGCGTTGGTCAGCACGCGCTGGTAGTTGTCGAGGCCGACGTTCGCCTTCCACGACTGGTCCGACAGCCGCTGGCCGCCGTCGCTGACGAAGTACTCCCGGTCCCCCTGCAGCCGCGGCGTGTACGTCTCGCCGGTCTGCGTGTCAGTGATCGTGTCGGTGCCCGCGTCGTACTGCAGGACGGTCCGGCCCTCGAACGCCTGCCGGATGCCGAGCGCCCGGATCGCCCCGCCGTCGGTCGGCACGGTGACCTCGCCGATGGCGGCGCTCGCGTCGTTGACCTGCGCGGGGGTGAGGACGGTGTAGCCGTCCGCGGCGGTGACGAACCCGTTGTCGCCCACCGTCACCGCGTCGCCGGCCGGCTCGAGCCCGTCGGCGTCGCCGACGAAGACCTCGCCCGTGTCCGGCTCGACGAGGAGGAAGGTGAACGGTCCGTCGGTCACCGAGCCCGTCGTCGCGACGGTGAGGTTGTACCGGGGCGCGTCCGGGGTCTGGACGACGGAGGAGGCGAGGATCTGGTCGACCGTCTCGGCCTTGGTCTGCCGGGTCCCGTCGCCGAAGTTCGTCGTCGAGATCTGCGCGGTGAGCAGGATCGGGTAGACGACGAAGAGGCTGAGCAGCACCGTCCCGGGCAGCAGGTACTTCAGCGGCACGAAGCGCCCGGTCGCGTACGTGAGGACGGCGAGACCGGCGACGAGCCAGACGAGCGCGAGGAAGAACCACCGCCCGTCCGGCACGAGCAGCGTCGTCAGCCACACGGCGAGGGCGAGGATCAGCCCGAGGGACAGGACGCGGGCGAGCACGGCGGACGCCGTCGTCGTCCTCTCGGGACGTCCGGACCGCTCGGCGGGCCGCTGCCCGCCCGGCGGGGCGGTGGTGCTGGTCGACGGTGCTGCCACGGTGACGCTCCCGGTGGGCTCAGGGCTGGTCGGCGGGTGGGTCGGGCGCCGGGCGGGGGGCGGGGGTGGCGCGCCCCCGCCCGGGGGGCGGTCACCCCTTCGCGGCGCAGGCGTCGGCGCGCGGCTTTCCCGCCGAGGGCAAGGTCGCCGTCGGGGGGGCGCCCCCGCG